>JAFQPT010000002.1 GCA_017411665.1 Oscillospiraceae bacterium
CCCAGTGCATTCAGTTCAGCTTCTACTTCGTCAACGGTACGAGCTGCACAGTAAGCGGTAATTGCATTTTCGATGCGGATACCGCGAGGCAGGATCTTCAGAGAACCGGTCATGCCTTCGGGGAAATCGGGGTCGGTACCGTCACCGGGAGTGGGCAGACCTACCAGAGGATAGCCCTTCTTGGTGTTGCCTGCGCCTACCATGCCGATGAAGATGGTGCCGTCCTTGCAGTCATAGAAGGAGAAGCCTGCAGCCATATCGTTGACATTGCCGGTACGGTACTTAACAGGTTCGCCCTTTGCGGGGTAGCCCTTATTGAACCATTCTGCAGGATAGCTGCCCAACAGACGGAACATGGTTTCATACTGAGAAATATCAACGGAGTCGCCTTCGCCGGTAACACGTGCATGGGTCATGATCGCCAGAGCGCAGATGCATGCGTTCAGAGCAGTTGCATAGTCAGACAGATAGGGGTTGACCTTCAGAGGAGGAGAGGTGGGAGAAACACCGTTCATGTACATGTAGCCGCCGAATGCCTGACCGGATACGTCATAAGCAGCCTTGTCCTTTTCGGGACCGTACTGACCGTAGCCGGAAACATGAACGATTGCCAGCTTGGGGTTGACTTCCCACATATGTTCATCGGTAAAGCCGATGCGTGCGTAAGTGCCGGGACGACCGGATTCAATCCAAATATCTGCCCATGCAATCAACTTGTCGAATGCTTCGCGACCGCGCTTGGTACGGGTGTTCAGAGTCAGAGAATAGGTGTTTCTGTGGTCCTGAGAGTAGCCGATATTGCCGCGGGTCTGACAGGGCATATTGGGAGCTTCTACCTGAATGACCTTTGCGCCCATTTCAGCCATCATGCTTGCTGCAAAGGGGCCTGCAATGTTGGTGCCGGTCATCAGAACGTTGACACTGGACAGAACGCCGAATTTGGGGAATTCGGTAAACTTCATATGAGTGCCGTAGTAATCGGTGTAATGAGTAGACATAGTACAAATTCCTTTCTGTGAGTATTTATATCAAAACATTTTCTTACATGTTCAGCCAGCCTGCGTCAATCTTGACTTCAGCGCCGGAAATGTAGCGTGCAGCAACGTCGTCAGCCAGGAAGGTGATGAGGTTTGCACAGTCTTCGGGAGTACCCAGAATGGGTCTCTTTTCACCGGGCTTGGTAATGGTGTGCAGAGGTGCTGCATTGCCAGCACGCATCTGCCATTCCAGAATACCGATGCCCAAATCGCGGGGAACCTTATTGATTTCGGAACGGATGTTTGCAGGTTCGATGCAGTTGCAGCGGATGCCCTTTTCAAAGAAGGAAGCGGAAATGTTTCTGGTAATACCCAGAACAGCGTGCTTGGTCATAACATACATGCAGCCGCCCTTCAGACCGCGCAGAGATGCAGCGGAAGCGATGTTGACGATGTTTGCGGGAGTGCCCTGTTCCAGGAAGATCTTGATTGCCCTCTGGCAGCCCAGATAAACCGCACGCAGGTTTGTTTCGTACAGCATGTCGTAAACTTCCTGAGAGGTTTCGTGGATGGGCAGCTGACCGTCCAGCAGACCGGCGTTGTTGACCAAAACGTCCACATGACCGAATTCGTCCAGAGCAACGTCAAACATGCGGTCAATCTGTTCGGGATCGCGTACGTCAGTCTTCAAGGGCAGAATCAGACCTGCTGCACCTGCGGCAGCGACTTCATCACGCAGAGCTTCCAGACGTTCAAAGCGGCGAGCAGCAGCAACAACCTTTGCGCCTTCCATTGCAAACTGCTTTGCGGTTGCACGGCCGATACCGGAGCTTGCACCGGTCACAATCACAACTTTGTTTTCAAATCTCATTATGTAATCCTCCTATTTATTTTATTTTCATGGCAAACCAAAATTGCCCCATGCTTGTTAATATTGTAACACTTTTTAGATATGCTGTCTAATAGGAATTTTTTACCTTGTCATAACTTCAGCTTATGACTATAATAAAAGTATCCTCACACAAAGGAGCTGTCCAATGAGTATTCAGCGTTTACCCATTTTTCTCTCCGCAGCAGAACATCTGAACTTTACAAAAGCTGCAGAAGAGCATCACATCTCTCAGACCGCAGTCAGTCAGCAAATCAAGCAGTTGGAAAAAGAGCTGGGTTTCCAATTATTTAACCGCGGAAAGCGAGGTGTCTCCCTCACGCCTGCAGGCATGGAGTATTACAGACAGTGCAAAAAAATCATGGTTCAATATGAGACCGCTGTCTCTAAAGGGCAGCGTGTAGCTGGCGGTATCGGGGAATCGCTGACAATCGGGTATGCCGGGGCATATGAGCTCTGGAACGCTACCAAGCTCATTCGCCACTATTATCACGCATATCCGGATTCTCAAATCGATCTGCGTTTTGCAAGCAATCAGGTTTTGCTGGGCGAAGTCAGCTCCGGCAAAATCGATATTGCTGTCATCTGCGAATTCGGTGTGGAGCTCAGTGACTGGCTGGCAGCCAGAGAGCTTTCCAACGACCCTTGTGTTTTAATGATCAGCTCGGCCCATCCGCTGGCACAAAAGCCCGTTCTGGACAGAAAAGACCTGGTCAACCTCCCCATTGCCCTCAACCGCGCACAGGATACCCAAACTACTGCAAGCCAGATTCTGCAGATGTACTCTCATCTGGGCATGAGCGGTAACAAGCGCTATTACATTGATGACTTTTATTCCCTTGCCATGCTGGTAAGCTCCGGTCTGGCTGTCAGCGTGGTCCCCGACAGCATGCAGCAAATGGGTCCCGATGGTCTGGCCTTCATTCCCATTAAGGGCTTCCACAGTACCGCACGCACCATGGTTGTCTATCGAAAAGAAAATCAAAGCTCCGCTATTAAGCACCTTCTGAGCTTGCTGTAAGCGGACAGTGAGGCTTCTCATGAAAAAACTATTCGGAACGAAAGAATTTTATAAAGCTGCCTTGATGATTGCCCTGCCCATCATGGTGCAAAACGGATTGACCAGCTGTGTCAATCTGTTGGACAATCTAATGGTCGGCAGTCTGGGCACAGAGTCTATGACCGCTGTTTCCATTGCCAATCAGTTACTGTTTGTCTATCAGCTGACTGTATTCGGCGGGGTCTCCGGTGCAGGCATTTTCTCCGCCCAATTCTTCGGCAAAGGTGATGACGAAGGTGTACGTTATACCATGCGCTTCAAGCTCATCGTCACCATGATTCTCGCCTGTCTTGCAGCCGTACTGTTTACCTTTGCAGGCAACAGACTCATTGAGCTGTTTTTGTACGCAGACGATGTCAACGATGTAGACTTGTGCAGACAGGAAGCCCAGCGCTACTTAAGCATCATGCTGCTGACTGTCTTCCCCTTTGCACTCACACAAGTCTACGGCGATACACTCCGTTGCTGCGGACACACCGTTGTACCCATGTATGCAGGCACAGCTGCTATTTTCATCAATCTCACATTCAACTACCTCTTGATTTTCGGCAAGCTGGGCTTCCCCGCTCTGGGTGTAGAGGGTGCCGCCATCGCCACCCTTCTCGCCCGTATTGCGGAAACATCCATACTGATTGTCTGGTCTCACCTGCACACAAAGAAATACACCTTTATTAAGGGCGTATGGCACAGCCTGTATATTCCCATCAAGCTCGTCGGACGCATCGGCATGAAAGGACTTCCCCTGCTGTTTAACGAAGTATTCTGGTCTCTGGGCATGACCTTTATGGCACAGTGCTACTCCACCAGAGGTCTGTCCGCTGTAGCTGCTTATCAGATTTGTCAGACTGTTTGGCAGCTGTTTACCATTGTGGCGTTTGCGCTGGGCAGCTCTGTAGGCATTATCGTAGGACAGAAGCTGGGAGCCGGACAGCTGGAGCAGGCAAAGGAGGATGCCGCCAAGCTCATAACCTTCGCTGCATTGGTAGCAGCAGTCTGCGGCATCATCATGGCTTCCCTCTCTTCGGTTTTCCCGCAATTCTACAACACCACAGAAGACGTACGTATATTGGCTTCTCAAATGCTCGTCATTATGGCAATCTGCCTGCCGTTGATTGCCTTCACAAACGCCTGCTATTTCACCCTCCGCTGCGGGGGAAAAACACTGGTCACCCTGTTGTTTGACAGCGTATTCGTATGGGCCGTGTGCATCCC
>JAFQPT010000055.1 GCA_017411665.1 Oscillospiraceae bacterium
CCCATTCCATTAAAAATGAACTGACCTCCAAGGGCGGCAGCATTGACATTGACTACACACTCAGCTTTGATAGAGCTGCGGTGTCCAGAAATCGTTTCAGCGTAAAAATAAAAGAACAGGTGGTATTGTAATACTATGGCAAATCTGATCGAACAGGCGAAACTGAAAGCAGACGAACTGCTGCGCGAAGCATACGCATCCGCAGCGGCTAAGGGAATCCTGCCCGAAGGCGCAGAGCTCAAGGGTAATGTGGACATCCCCAAGGATACAAAAAACGGCGACTATGCAGCCAACCACGCAATGGTAAATGCAAAGGCACTCAAGTCCAACCCCCGCAAGATTGCGGAAGCTCTGGTTGCGGAAGTGAACACCGACGGCAGCTGGTTTGACTCTGTGGAAATCGCAGGCCCCGGCTTCATCAACTTCCGTCTGGGCAAGAAGTGGTACGCAGACGTGCTGGAATCCGTGGAAGCGGAAGGCATGGACTACGGCCGCATCAACATGGGCAAGGGCGAAAAGGTGATGGTGGAATTCGTTTCCGCAAACCCCACCGGCCCCATGACCATCGGCAACGCTCGCGGCGGCGTTCTGGGTGACACTCTGGCTTCTGTTCTGGACAGAGCGGGCTACGACGTGTACCGTGAATTCTACGTCAACGACGCAGGCAATCAGGTTGACCTGTTCGGCAAGAGCATTGAAGCGCGCTACCTGCAGGCAGTGCTGGGCGAGACGGCTGTGGAATTCCCCGACAATGGCTACCACGGCGACGACATCAAGGAAATGGCAAAGGCCATTGTAGAGCAGGACGGCGACAAGTGGGTGAATGTTGATTCCGAAGAACGCCAGAAGGCATTCGTGGAATTCGGTCTGCCCCGCAACATCGAACGCATGAAGCGCGATCTGGCTCGCTACCGTGTCAACTTCGACAACTGGTTCCTGGAATCCTCTCTGCACAAGTCCGGCTATGTTGCCGAAACCATCGACCTGCTGACCAAGGCAGGCCTCACCTACGAAAAGGACGGCGCAATCTGGCTGAAGAACACCGAGCTGGGCGCCGATAAGGACGAAGTTATGCGCCGCTCCAACGGCTTCTACACCTACTACGCTGTGGACATCGCATACCACCGCAACAAGTTCGTGGAACGCGGCTTTGACCGTGTCATCGACGTATGGGGCGCTGACCACCACGGTCATGCCATCCGATTCGGCATCTCCATGAAGGCAGAATGCCTGGGTCTGGAAGGCCGCAATCTGGACTTCCTGATTATGCAGATGGTTCGTCTGGTGCGCGGCGACGAAGTGGTCAAGGTTTCCAAGCGTACCGGCAAGGCACTGACTCTGGCAGACCTGATGGATGAAATCGGCGTTGACCCCTGCCGTTTCTTCTACAATGCAAAGCCCGACACCCATCTGGAATTTGACCTGGACCTGGCAGTCCGTCAGGACAGCGAAAACCCCGTTTACTACGTACAGTACGCACACGCTCGTATCTGCTCTCTGGTGGCTGCACTGGCTGCGGAAGGCCACAATGTGCCCAAGATGAGCGAAATCGATGCAACCCTGCTCAGCAGTGAACAGGAAATCGATCTCATCAAGCAGATTTCCACCCTGCCCGAAGAAATCCGTCTGGCAGCCCGTGACTACGACCCCAGCCGCATGAACCGCTACGTGATCGAGCTGGCAGCCCGTTTCCACCGCTTCTACAATTCCTGCCGCATCAAGGGCGAGGAAGAAGGCGTGCTGAAGGCACGTCTGAAGCTGGCTGACACCACCAGACAGGTCATCGCAATCTGCCTGTCCATCATCGGTGTCACCGCACCCGAAAAGATGTAAAAGACTTCGATTGACCGCTTTCAGCGATCAATCGAGGATGCCCCGCCAAGAGGCGATGGCAATGCAGCTTTCTGCAGCGCACAGAAGACCCCGCTTATGGCGGGGTCTTTGCACGTTTGAAAGCTGAGCAGTATTTTTCGCGTGATACATGCTCCCACGAAAAATGAATTTGAATTTGTTTTGCATCTTTGATGCAAAATTCTGCGAAGCAATCATTAATGAAAAACGCTCATCCGTCGGATGGGCGTTTTTTTGTTGGTCTTTCGGACAATACAACCCCCGATTGAACGGAGGCATCAAATGCGAATAGCAGCACTTGGCCCCCTCTGACGAGGGGACTGTCGAGGACGTCGATTTTTACAAAAGGGCAGGCCCCCTTTGCCCCGAAAGCTAAAAAATTACAAAATTCACCTCATTTCGTGAAGGAAAGGGTCTTAGGGAAAACCGCGTCCTCGCAGATTCCGTATCGTTTGTTGCACGTAAACGTGCGAGTGCACTCACTCCATCGCTCGTCCGTTTTGCCCCCCTTGCCTAAAGGGGGGTGGCTGAGCGTAACGAAGTCGGGGGGATTCCACTGCAAATCCGCTTCGCTCTCTTTGCGATGAGTCTCTTGAAATCGCGTCGCGTTAGCGATAGAGCATTTCAGCAGAAATGCTCGCGATTAACAAAACCACCACTGCACTGTCACGGCTGCCATGACGAAGCCCACGAAATCCGCCAGCAGGGCAGCGGGGAGAATCCGTTTGAAATCTCCCTTTCCGATGCCTGCGAAGTACACGGTCAGCACATAAAAGGTGGTTTCCGTCGACCCTAACATCACCGCAGCGGTGCGCCCGATGGCAGAGTCCGTGCCATACTGATGCATCAG
>JAFQPT010000056.1 GCA_017411665.1 Oscillospiraceae bacterium
ATGGCAGCCCGGTTGCCAGTATTTTGTGATACTCTATTCAACGAGAGGAGAACGAAATAATGGCTAAGAAAATGAAAAAGTTTATGTCTATGATGTTGGTACTGTGCATGATGGCAAGCATGCTGAGCGTAGGCGCATTTGCAGCAGACGGCACTGTCGTGGAAAACGAAAGCACCACTGTTGACGGTGTAACTACCGACGTAACGACCACCATCACTACCACCACCGACGAAAACGGCAATGTAACTGTCAATCTGAAGATTGAAAGCACCACCGCAGGCACTGACAGCGAAGGTGTTACCATCAATGGTCAGGAAACCTATGAACAGACTACCGTTACCGACGCAAACGGCAAGCAGATTGCCAGCGACTACGTCCTGGACGGCAGCGAAACCAAGGAATGGGTAGAAGAAGACAGCGGCGATACAGCAGGTCAGCCTGTTGTGGAAGCACCCGTCGTCCCCGGTGAAACCACCGTAGCAACCGGCGGCGTTACTTCCGAAACCGTGACCAATGCTGACGGCTCCGTAACCACCACTACCACCACCGATCGTACCGTAACTACTACCACCACCAAGGCAGAGGTTACCGTAAATGAAACCGATACCGGAATTGTTGGCGACAGCGAAACCGGCCTGATTGGTCCCGCTCCCGTTTATGATGAAACCGACGACGTAGTTCGCGGTTCCAACGGCAAAATTAAGGATGCCAACGGCAAGGATGGCGTGTTTGATCGCAACTACCTGTCCGGCAGCAATATGGATCCCTCCAAGTGGACCGATATTCCTCCCGAAGGCGAATACCGCTACATTGGTACCGGTGAACATAGCAAGTATTTTGTAGGCCTGGTGAAGGTTATTTATCAGAAGGACGAAGAGGGCAATACCGTTTATGACGAAAATGGTAATCCCGTCATTGAAAAGCTGGTCAATAACGTAAGCGGCGACGACCATACTTCCAATGGTGAAGTACTGGACGAAATCGTTGCCGAATACGAAGTCGATGGCGGTTTCTCCGGAAGCCGAGCACAGAACTTCATGCTGATGGATAAGGAAGGCAACCGTGTTTTTGCGTACTGCAGTGACGCTCAGACCGGTGCTGTAAACGGCAAGTGGTACAGTGTTTCCAATCTGGAAGACAGCGATTACTACACTCCCGAAGCAGAAGGTCACATCCGTTCCATCGCACTCAACGGTTACTGGGGTACTTCTGATATCGCAAAGGAAGACGGTTCTTACGAAATGGGCAGCCTGGAAAACATCAAGGCTCAGATGATCGAAGCAATCAACAACGGCGAAATAGAACGCTACGTTCTGGTTCCCGTTCGTGATACCAGCACTGAAGGTGCAGGCAAGATCCAGGTCGATGAAAACGGCGACCCCATTTACTACGAAGAAAAGATGGACCTGCTGGAAGTTCTGTCCGGCATGACCGCAGGCGAAGCTCTGCTGGCTACTCAGGCAGCAATCTGGAGCTTTGCAAATGGCAGCCAGGGCGCAACCAGCGGCATTGACGGTGCAGTTGTAATTACTCCCGACTGGTACAGAAACCATCAGATTGGCTACAGTAAGAACGAAGGCGAACATCTGGACGATGCAGCAGGCATTCGAGTTGCAGCAATGTACGAATGGCTGATGAATCTGGAAGAAACCGAACAGAAGACCGTTGTTATCAACGAAAAGAACTTCGTAAAGGACGTAAGCCTGTCTATCGGCGATAAGGTTTCCGACGCAAAGGAAAACCAGGACGACAACAAGGACAACGACGTTTACAACTCCGATCTGAACTTCAAGCTGGCTTTCATTCCTGGTGAGAAGGACGATCTGCTGGTTCAGATTACCTACACCGATCTGGATGGCAATGACGTTACCGTCATTAAGCGTCTGGCAGGTGAAAACGCAGAAGGCCAGTCCTATGAGGACATCAAGCCCGAAGCAGACGGCAGCTACGTTCTGAAGGGCCTCAAGCTCAGCGAAAACAAGGACTTTGCATTCGACCTGAGACTGGAAGGCGCTCAGTATCTGGAAGACGGCGTTTACCTTTACCAGGCAGTTGGCGGTCGTGACATTTCTCAGACCTTCGTTGGCGTAGCACAGGGTTCCCGCAATGTTGACGTTTCCATCGGCGTAACCGTAAAGTTTGACGTTGATGAAAACAACAACGTAGTTGCAGAACGCACCTGGCACGACGAAGCTGATCCCGAAGAAGCTCCCGTACCTTTCAACTTCGGTCACGTAGTACCCAGACCCCTTGACAACATTCCCGATGAAGAAGTGCCTCTGGCAGACGCACCTCAGACAGGCGACGAAGCAGCAGTCTTCGCAATCCTGACTGTTCTGGCAGGCATCTCTCTGATGGCAATGCACGTTTCCGAACAGAAGCGCAAGGAAGAAGCTTGATTCACAATCAACTGAACATAAAAAACGAGGTCTTTTGACCTCGTTTTTTATTTGGATGAGTATGAAAAGATGTAAAGATTTCGTTTTACATCTGCGGAAAAGATGGTATACTATAAAATAGATTATTATGACGAATACTGTCGAAACGATAGAGGTGTCAATATGCGATATAGAATCATAGCGGCAGCGCTTGCTGTGGTCACCCTGCTTTCTGTTGCGGGCTGCACCGAGACACAGACGAAGACCGTGATTGAAGATGCAACGGAAGTGGCAGGCTCGGAAGGCATTTACATTGATGCGGTGGAAATGCTGACGGGTGGACTGGAAAACGAAGCGAATATCATCTCTTCTGCTCTGGAAGCGGCCATTCCCGATGTGATGGAACCGGTAGCATCCGGTGTGCTGGTGGAGGATAACGGCAAGGCCACAATCGACTACTCCAACACCAAGGATGGGTATATTATGGCGCGCTACTACGGCAACAGCAGTGCCAGACTGAAGGCGCAGGTTGTCGGTCCGAAAACCACCTATACATATAATCTGACCAAGGGAGAATGGTCTGTTCTGCCCTTGACCGACGGAGAAGGAAAGTATCAGTTTAAAATTTTCCAGAACGTATCCGGAACACAGTATGCTCTCGTGCTTGCTGCGTCTGCAACCGTAACACTGGAGGACGAATTTGCACCCTTCCTGCGCCCCAATAAATATGTGGACTACAGCATTTCCAGCGAGACCGTAAAAATGGCTAGGGAACTGACCAAGGGAATTGACAATCCTTTGGGAAAGGTGGAAGCGATTTATAATTACGTCGTCAAGAATATGAGCTATGACAAGCAGAAGGCTGCTACAGTGAAGAGCGGTTATGTGCCTGTGCTGGATGATGTTCTGGCGGAACAGAAGGGTATTTGCTTTGACTATGCCGCTTTGATGACGGGGATGCTCCGCAGTCAGGGGATTCCCTGCAAAATGGTATTCGGCTATGCGGGGTCTGCCTACCATGCGTGGATCAGCATCTGGACCGAGGATACCGGCTGGGTGGACGGTGCGATTTTCTTTGACGGTACCACCTGGCAGAGAATGGACCCCACCTTTGCTTCCAGTGCAAATCAGAGCGACTACATCATGAAGTATATCGGTGACGGTAAAAATTATAAGGAGAAGTACCTGTACTGATCCATTGAAGCAATGATTGGTTATGGGCTTGCCGAATTTCGCAAGCCCATTTTGCTTATCTCACCAAACGGAGTGTTTTATGAAACAGTTGGAACTGACAAATCTCGAAATATCTGACCTGTGTCGGGAACTGGCACTGCTGCTGCATGCGGGAGTGGGCGTTGCCGACGGGCTGTATCTGCTGACGGAAGAAGAAACCGATCAGAAGCATAAGCAGCTGCTGAAACAGCTGGCACAGCGCGTGGATGAAGGTGCGTTTCTGCATCAGGCCTTTGAGGAAGCTGCCTGCTTTCCTGTTTATGTGACAGGGCTGCTGCGGGTCGGTGAGCACGTGGGACGTACAGAAGAAACACTCAATGCATTGTCGGCCTATTATGAGCATCGAGAACGCACCAACCGACAGATTCGCAGTGCGCTGACCTATCCTGCTATTTTGCTGCTGCTGATGGTCGTGGTCATAGTTGTGCTTTTGAGTCGGGTTTTGCCCGTGTTTAATGACATTTATGCCTCTTTGGGCGGACGTCTGACAGGTGTTGCGGGAGGCTTGCTGCTGTTTGGGCAGATTCTTGACCGCGGCATGCCGATTTTGTGTGGGTTGTTGGCAGCGATTCTGGCGCTGTTTGGGGCTTTTTCCGTGCATCGCGGTTTCCAAAGCACAGTGATTGGATTCTGGAATCGGCACTGGGGTGACCGCGGAGTCTCTCGCTCCATGAACAATGCCCGTTTTGCACAGGCGCTGTCCATGGGCTTCAGCAGTGGTCTGACCTTGGAGGAATCTGTGGATTTGGCAGCGCTGCTGCTCAAGGATGTGCCCGCAGCGGTAACTCGTTGTGAGCAGTGCCGTAAGCTGCTGGACGAAGGACAGTCTCTGGCACAGGCACTGGGAGAAACAGGTCTGATGTCTGCTGCATCCTGCCGTCTGCTGACGCTGGGGATGCGTGGCGGTGCAGGGGACAGTGTGATGAAAGAAATTGCACGCCGTATGCAGGAAGAAGCGCAGTTGGAGCTGGAAAGCAAGGTGGCAAAAATCGAGCCTGCGCTGGTATTGGTTACGTCCATGCTGGTTGGTGTGATTTTGCTGTCTGTTATGCTGCCTTTGATGAACATTATGACGGCAATCGGGTGAGTGTATGGGAAAGAGAAAAAGAAGCGGACTGCTGATGGGAATTTGGATGCCCGTCCTTGCGGTGATTGTTTTGCTGTGCTTTCTCAGCGGCTTATCTAATCTCAGCCGCGGCCATGCGGATGAAGATAAACAGCGTCTGGAGGATGTGGTGCGCCGTGCTGCGGTTGCCTGTTATGCTGCAGAGGGCATGTATCCGCCCAATCTGGAGTATCTGGAAGAGCATTACGGCATTCAAGTAAACCACAGCCGCTATGTGGTGGACTATATTTCCATTGCAGAAAATCTGATGCCGGATATTACCGTATTGGAAAAGTAATTATGAGAGAACAAATCAAAAAAAGCAATAGAAGCGGACTTCTGGTGCTTCTGGTGTTTGCGGCATTTATGGTATCGGTTTTGTTGGTGCTTTTGACAGGTGCGGATGTGGTGCAGAAGCTGACTGCCCGTGACCAGGCGGGCTTTGACCGCCGTACAGCGGCCCAGTATATCGCCACCAGAACCCGACAGGCAGACTGTGCAGGCATGATTTCCGTCCGCAGTTTTGGCGGCGGAGATGCCATTGTGTTTGCAGAAGAAATCGACGGTGTGCGCTATGAAACACTGGTGTATTGCCATGAGGGCTATCTGCGGGAAATGTTTGTGGAAGCCGGCATGGAGCAGTCTCCGGAGTTTGGGGAAAAAATCATTGCCATGACGGCTTTGCAAGCAGATGACTGCGGGGGGTATTTGAAAGTGCATCTGCAAATGGCAGATGGCACTGAGGAGCGCGTGCTTCTCGATTTGCGCAGTGAGCGGGAGGGTCATGTATGAAAAACAAAGCACCTCTGGCTCTGATGGAGCAGCTTGTGATGCTGCTGGTGTTTGCACTTGCGGCAGGCCTGTGTCTGCAGGTGTTTGTGTTGTCTGACCGTATGTCAAAACGGTTTGAAGCCAGAGACTATGCGGTCCTTGCGGTACAGAATACTGCGGAAACAATGAAAGTATGTGAAGGTGATTTGGATGCCTGTATGAAGCTGCTGGGCGGGAGTGTTGCCGACAGTCGGTGGGAAACGGGCTACGACGCGCAGTGGAGCAGTGTGCCTGCACAGCAGGCGGAATACCGCGTAATTGTGGAAGTGAGAGAAACAACGTCTCTGCTCGGGTCGGCTGATATCGCAGCTGTGACTGCAGATGGGGATGTATTATTTGCCCTTACGGTTTCCTGGCAGGAGGCTGCGTATGAATAGACAGGAACAACGCAATGCCGCACCTGTTGTGGGCGGCAGCTCTCTGCTGGTGATTTTTGCGGTGCTGTGTCTGACCGTGTTTGCGCTGCTGGGGCTGAGCACCGTGCAGGCAGACGGACGATTGTCTGATATCAGCGCCCTTGCGGTTACGGATTATTATACCGCAGACAGTATGGCGGAGGAAATCCTGGCACAGCTGCGCAGTGGGGAGATACCCGACGGCGTGGCAGAGCGGGATGGAGTATATACGTATGCCTGCCGTATTTCGGATACGGGAGAGCTGCAGGTGGCAGTCAAAATAAACGGCGGAGACTATGAAATTCTGCGCTGGCAGGCAGTGACTACTTCAGAGTGGACTGCAAACGATGCGCTGTCTGTATGGGACGGAGAATCTTAAGTGAAAGAATCGGGAGGTTTCCATGGCACAGTTAATGGAATATTTGGAACGGGCGGTATCGGAAGGAGCTTCCGACCTGTTTGTGGTAGCGGGAGGACCTGTAATTATCAAGGTGGAAGGGCAGCTGTGCCCCATCGGGGAAGGCCGCATGCTTCCCAATGATACGGAAGCACTGATTTCCGAGATTTATACGCAGGCGAAGCGCTCGATGCATGAATTTCAGCGCAGCGGTGACGATGACTTTTCCTTTGCGATTCCCGGTCTGGCGAGATTTCGCGTGAATGCGTATCGTCAGCGTGGGTCTATGGCAGCGGTTATTCGTGTGGTATCCTTTGATATTCCCGACTGGAAGAAAATCGGGATTCCCGAGCGGGTTATGGAGCTTGCCAATCTGGATCATGGCATGATTCTGGTAACGGGTACTGCCGGCAGCGGCAAGTCCACCACGCAGGCTTGTTTGATCGACCGCATTAATCAGACCAGAGGCTGCCATATCATTACACTGGAAGACCCTATTGAATTTCTGCATCGTAACCATCGCAGCATTGTCAGCCAGAGAGAAATTGCGGTGGATACCGAGGACTATCTGTCCGCGCTGCGCGCTTGTCTGCGTCAGGCACCCGATGTAATCCTGCTGGGTGAAATGCGCGATGCGGAAACCATCCGCACCGCTATCACAGCGGCGGAAACAGGACATCTTCTGATGGCAACACTGCACACCAAGGGTGCGGTTAATGCCATTGACCGTATTATCGACAGCTTTGACAGCACCCATCAGTCGCAGATTCGTATGATGCTGTCTGCGGTGCTGCGTACGGTCGTTTCTCAGCAGCTGCTGCCCGATGTGAACGGGGATATGGTGCCTGCAGTCGAATTGATGCACGTGAACAGTGCCATTCGCGGATTGATTCGAGATAACAAGAACCATCAAATCAACAATGTTATCGCTTCGGGACGACAGGAGGGTATGATCACCATGGATCAGTCCATTCTGGAGCTGTACCGGGCAGGCCGTATCACAAAGGATACTGCTCTGGATTATGCGGATAACCCCGAACAGATGAAGAGAATGCTTCAGTAAATAAAAAGGACCTCAGCGAAAGCTGAGGTCCTTTTTTGTTTGGGGTTAGTTTCTTTGCAGGAAAGACAGAGGATCGACGGGAAGATCGCCTTCGGGAAGCGCGGTCAAGCCGCGGATTTCCAGACTGCCGCTTTCCACCAGTTCGATGAAGATTTCCACCAGATTGGGGTCGAACTGCTTGCCTGCTTCCGCCCGAAGCACCTTCAGCGCATCTTCGGGAGAACCGGCCTCCTTGTAGTTACGAATGGAGGTGATGGCATCAAAGGCATCTGCGATGCAGAGGATACGGCCTGTGATGGGGATGTTATCGCCGGCCAGTCTGCGGGGATAGCCTCTGCCGTCATACCGTTCGTGGTGGGAGAATACGGCGGGGATGACGTAGTCCAGAGAAGGCAGATATCGAATGATATTGACTGCGTTTTCAACGTGGCCCTTCATAATTTCGTACTCATCGGCAGTCAGCTTACCGGGCTTATTGAGGATGTCTTCGCGGATACCGATTTTTCCGATGTCATGCAGCAGACCTGCTTCACGGACGATTTCCACCAAATCGCCAGACATGCCGGCTGCCTTTGCCAGCTCTGCGGCATAGTATGCCACATTTCTGGAGTGATGGAAGGTGTAGTGGTCCTTGGCGTCGATCGCAGCGGTCAGTGCGTAAATGGTGCTTGCGTGTTCATTGTAGCCGCTCTTGTAGGAGCTGCGGTTGGTATCTCTGCGATAGTTATCAGCAGAGTACATCAAAACAGCGTTCTTGCCGGTGCGCTTTACGGTGTAAACCGTGGTGTCTGCGTTGCGGTACAGCTCCTTGGCGGTGGATGCCATGTAAGGCGCTGCGCAGATGCCGATACTCAAGGTCAGCTTGTGAGAGGAATCGCCGGAGAAGAATGCATTGATTTCTCCGACCTGTGCGGCAATGTTATCAGCCAGACATTTTGCGGAATAGATATCGTACCCGGGCAGAATCAGTGCAAATTCATCGCCGTCAATACGGGCGGCGTAGCCGTTGGTACCTACGCTGGCCTGCAGAATCCCTGCAATGCGCTGCAGAGCAAAGTCGCCTTCATGAGTGCCGTACAGCTGGTTATACAGTCTGAAATCGTCGATATCCAACAGACACAGGGACAGAGCGTCAGTATTCTTTTCGAATTCCCGATCCAGCAGTTCCAGGAAGAATTTGAAGTTGATTAGGCCTGTCAGATCATCGCGCTGTGCATCTTCGATTGCCTTTTCATATGTGTAGGCGTTCTTAATGGCAACTGCACTGATTTCGGACACGGACTTCAAAAACTGTACGGTACCGACGCGGGTGATGGGCTTGCTCTGCTTGCCAGACATCATCACAAAGCCAATCAAATCGTCATCGCAAATCAAAGGCAGGAAATTGTCAATTTGCAGATTCTGCAGCAAAGTCTTTTCCTTTTCCCACATGCTGCGGTACAGGGTCTTACGGGTGAAGTCCTGATAGTAAAGACATTCGTTGTTTGTTTTCAGATAAGACAGCAGAGGGTGGTCATTACGGAAACAGAAGTTTCTTTCTTCCAAAGGCTTAATGGTGTGTTCGATGTAGTAGTTGCCGTCCATGCCGCGGATGAGTACAAACAGACGATTAACGTCAACAGCACTCTGAATCGTTTCCGCCACAAGCTGCAGGATATCTTCCATATTCAGCATATAGGTGACTTCCTCGCTGAAGTGTGCGAGGCTTTCCTTCTGCTTTTGTTCGGTGCGGGTGAAAATGGAGGTAGACACGGACTTGATGATGAGATACCATGCAGCGACCATGAGGATCAGGAATGTGCATACGAGAATCATTAAGAAGGAGTATGTCACATTGAAGCGATTCATCAGGAAGTCCTGCAGTGTGACTGCGAAGCGGGAGAAAATCAGAAGGCTCACCGCAACGGCAATGTAAACGAAATTGTACTTGGACAGCAGAATGCTCATGGAGAACAATTTGCGCCTATACAATGCGAAGAACACAAACAGGATATTGACAACGCCGGAGAGCATGTCAATGGGGATGCCGATGAAGAACGGCAAAACAGTCAGAGCGTGGCCGAACAGCAGAATGAAGATACCGCATGCGATGGGGAGCAGCTGCTGGAAGGCGATGTGGTTGCCGCGGCAGTGTCGCCAGATGATGACAGCCAGCTGACTGAGGATAATGACAAAGGGAATGAAAATCAAACCGGTTGTCCAGCTGTAATGGTACAGGAACTGGGTGCTTCCGGCTGTTGTGACAACCTCGGGCAGCGGAATAAAGATACCGGTGAAGCAGTTGACGATGAACAGCAGGATAAAGATTGCCATCCAAATCTTACCGGCAAGAGACGTGCGTTTCTCCAGATATTCTGTGACGAAGTGATAATACCCGACAGCCAGCAGCATCATGCCCAACAGAGACATGTGGTGCCAGACATTTACCATGCCAAGGAGCTGAAGGCGCATGAACAGAGAGCCGCCGTTCCAGAGAATCATGATCACCAGCAGTTCCACGAAGGTGCTGATTACAGCGTTTTTTCTGCTGTGGGGCAACAGAGAAATCAGCAGGAAGATATAACAGAATAGGGAGATACCGGTGACCCAACTATATCCAATCATTCAGATATGCCCCCTTTCCGGTGTTTTCGTACATATGACATGCCATCAAATCATTGATTTCACAGCTTTCCGGATTCATGGTACGGATGGTCTGTCCGTACTTCTGCTCATACAGCTCGAAGGTACCGCATTTGAGCAGGGTAATCTTCAAGGGGTCTACACCCAGAATCTTCTTCAGGTCTTCATAATCCTGGTCCAGATAACGGAAGTAGATGCCCAGCTGTTCCTGCAGGATGCGGATACTGATGGCGCTGTTGAGCAGATTGCTGCGCTGCAGCTCTACATACAGGTGCAGGTAGGGACGGTAATTATCGGTGTATTCCTTCTTGGCGGTCCATGCTGCAATCGGCAGTCTGGACAGCTGGATGGCCTGATTGATGGACTTTTCCGTAATACGGGTGAAGCCCGCAATGTCGATAATCTGGGGAACACGGTCGATGTACTGGAATCTGGGAATGGAATTTCCTTCCAGCTGGCTGCCGATGCCGATGCAGCGGAATACGTCACCTACGCGATAACGTGCAAATGCGCCGCCCTTCAGAACGGTCAGTACCAGCTCATAGATTCCGCCGGGCACAACTTCGTCCCAGAGTACGGTTCTGGGCTGATAGTTGGGGTCGACCATGTTCTTATCCAGTTCTTCCTCGGGGATGAATTCATAGAAGCAGGGGTCGGGGAAGAAGTATACGCCTTCGCGGCTCCAGGTTTCACAGCCAATGCAGGTAGGCTCAGTGCCTGCGAAGATTTCCATGGGCGTAATGCCCCACATTTCTTCCAAATCGGCCTTGTAGCAGCGATTGTCGGTGCCTGCATACATAAAGCCCTTCAGATGGAACAGGTCCTTGGGGAGCAGCTCGCGGTTTTCCTTCTTGCATTTTTTCTTGGCAATCAGATACCGCAGCATCATCTTGGGAGAGGTACCCAGAATTTTTTCCTTCAGACTCTTCTGACCGCTCTGCATGGAAGTGATGCTCTGGCTGACGTAATACAGTACGCTGCCCGGACCGAAGAAGTATTCAATGCCCTTCTTCATGCCCAACTTGAAGCCCTGTACATTGCGCTCCTTAAAGGTCATGTTCACCGCGTCCTTGACGGAGGGCAGGAAATCAATGTCGATTTCGTCCTTGAACAGCAGGGGCAGCAGACCGGTGACGTAGGGCAGGGGTGCCAGTGCGTACAGCATATGGTCGGTGACGCTGATGTCAAACTCACCCTTTTTGCGACTGGTGGAGAGAATCATGGCAGTCATCAGATTGTGCTTGAAGGTCTCCAGCATGCCCTTGGTGTAAGGTGCAGTCTTGATGGGATGTACGCCGCCTTCCCATGTGGTCTGTACCCAGAGCACAGGGTCGCATGGCAGAGCGCTGGTCTGCTTGGACAGCAGTGTGGGAGCATAGTCTTCATAGGTGGTCAGAGGAACCATTTCACGGAACTCTTCAACGGTGTGAGGATACTTTCCCTTCAGAATACTTTGGCCCAGACCGCTGGCAGACCACAGCTCGATCTGTTCCAGCAGCAAGCGCTTCTGAATGGCCATGAATTCCTCGGAAGTCAGGGTCAGAAAACCGCAGTATTCTTCCCAAATCTCTTCTTTGGAGTATTGATGGAGTTTTTCTTGGAATCTCACGTGTCATCCTCCTCTCCGCCCGGAATGTGAAAGGTTTCTACAGCCAGACGGATACTTTCTCCTGTGGGGATCAAAAAGGGGATTTTCTTCTGATATGCTTCATAATCGCAAAATGTTCTGGGGAACGTAATGCGATCTTGAAACCATGCGTAGGCAAGGTTCATCAGAGAAAAGGCCATACCGTGCATCAGCAGGTCGCTTGGCAGGGCTGCTGCACCAAGCAGCAGATACATGCCGAAGAAACACAGGATGCCCGGGTGTCGGCACAGGGCGTAGACACCGCCGTCGTAGACACGGCGGTCGTTTGTTTGTTCTGTATAAGTTGCTTTGAACGGCAAAGCAAAAAATAAGCAGTAAATCAGTGCGGCAAAACAGAGTATTCCGCCAATCAGCAGCAGGACATCTGCGATGCCCGAAAAGGCATGCATCATAATCGCAGTGCGGAGATCCAGCAGGGTTGCGGCACCGACCAGCAGTGTGCCCAGCATGAAAAAGCTGCGGGGCAGGGAATGCTGCCATTTGAAGCTGTTGATATCATACAGCAGGTAAAGGAAAAAACCTGCTGTTCCCAGACAAAGTGAAATCATGGTCTCTCCTTTGTCGG
>JAFQPT010000057.1 GCA_017411665.1 Oscillospiraceae bacterium
CGTCAGACTTCGGAGTATGCCGCGTCCATTGAGGAACTTGGAGACTGCATCCCATCAGGAGAGACGCCGGAGCAGGTCGTGGAGCTACAGCTTCTGGCAGAGGCGATTGCCTCTTATCTCCGTACGCTGTCTCCACAGGTCCGCAATACCTTTGTCGGTCGATATTACTTCATGGACTCTATCGGGGACATCGCGGGCTACTACGGTATGAGTAAATCCAAGGTAGAGAGTATGCTGTACCGCACCCGGAAGGGTCTGAAAGCCTATTTGGAAAAGGAGGGCTATACGATATGAAGCGAGAGAAGCTGTGCGATGCGATGAACCTGCTGCCGGACGATATTATCCATGAGACAGAGAATGTCCGGGCAGGGAAGAAGCGTGGAAATAAAACATGGCTGAAATGGGGCACCGCTGTTGCATGCTTGTGTCTGGTGATTATCGGGACATTGACGTTGCCTATGTTGAGGCAATCACCTGGCGGCGAACATGACGAACCGGCTACCGATAATTATCCTTATAACGACACAGATGTACTTGATTATATTGGTATGCCGCTTGAAGATTTGGAGACTGACAATGGGACCGTCGTTTTTAATGAAATCACGGACATAGAGGCATATCGAAAATTCAATACAAACTATGGGTATGAAGATAAACCATACTACTCTACTCGTACAACGGCATACGACTTTTTGACGTGGTATCCGGTGGCCAGCGAAAACGACTTCATTAATGTGGCAATTTTTGAGCGGGATGGCAGCATTGAGAATTGTCCGAATTATGATGAGTTCTTACAGTTCAAGGATAGAGCGCCGATTGCCGCAGACCTTGTTCTCGAAATCTTTGAGAAGGGCGATACGACTCACGCAGACGCATACTACAACGGAAGCATCGATTCCTATGGCATTTCTTTCCGTCCGGAGAGCAACTGTGTTGCGACGGTCGTTATTGGAAAAGACATCGCTTCCATTGACAGTCGTTTTGAGCATATCCTACCCATTTTCCAGAGCGCACTTGGTACGGAAAACAGTTCTTATATTGGTGGGCAGGAAGTATCCATCCACTACTTCTATCAAAACAGACTTTTCCGAGACAGCAAGACCGAGGAGGCATACCAGTATTACGTGTACTTTGAGCGAGATGGTCTTCAGTATCTCTATCAGTTCTCGTCCAACTGGTCCCTAATTGGAAAGGATGTCAGCGCGCTTCATAATCCCCCGTCCACGCTCCATTATGTTGAGACACAAGACGAGTGCAGAGAGTTGTTTTTGGAATATCTGTTTATGCTGGCGAGCAAGTAATAAAAGAAAACAGAAAGCGCAAACAAAAGGGACTTCTCCGATGGGAGAAGTCCCTTAAACTCTGGCAATCAAATTTACTCCTTTGTCCCTCGCATTCTTATCTGAGGAGGAGTCGGCGGGGAGTTTTTATCAAAGAGAATACTTGAGAAATCAAATTTCGGTATAATCCCGGTTTTGTAGCTTCGATAGGACTTGCCTTCTTCGACAAAGGCATCGGGATTGAGGTGGTTCTTTACCGCGAGTCGAGTGTCAGAAGGAATGGGGGAGAAAGGACATTCGGATAATTGCAGGGCTATAACGTCATTTGCAACGGCCTCAACACGATAGCAAGGAGCGGTCAATAATTTCTCGCTTCCGAAAAGTTCTATATAAGGCTTTCCGAAAAAATTCATCCAGAGCAGTTCCGGGTGTCGAACCTGCAAGTCGATTGGCTCTGCCCAACCTGGGAAAGAACAGTTTACAATCTCACCCTGCACCGGCTCCAGTAAGGCGATAAGTCGAGTGCATAGGGACAGGTAGCTCTGCAGGTGCGTCGGTTCTTTCAAGTAGTCTGCGTCCATGCGGAAGATAAAATAGTTGAACCGAGGGCGTTGAGATTTTTCCCAGTACATTTGGTACGATACCCGTGGTTTTCTACGTCGCTCCATCAGTATCTGACC
>JAFQPT010000058.1 GCA_017411665.1 Oscillospiraceae bacterium
TTGAAACCGCAGGTTCTCTGAACATCCTGTTCAGCGACAAGACCGGTACCATTACCAAGGGCCATCTGGAAGTTGTTGAATTCTTTACCGGCGACGGTATTACCATTCCTCTGCATGAACTGGGCAAACATGGCAAGATCAAGAGCTATGTAGATATGGCAATCGGCAAGAACACCCAGTCCATGTTTGACGCGGAAGGCCGCGTCATCGGCGGCAATGCAACCGACCAGGCTCTGATGAAGTTCCTGGGTGTGGATTTGTTCCGACAGCTGCAGAGCGGTGCAAAGGTAACCGCTATGCAGGGCTTTAACTCCGCAAACAAGTTCAGCCAGGCATATCTGGGCGATCTGAAGAAGACCGTATACAAGGGTGCTCCCGAACGTCTGCTGGGCGCTTCCACCAAGTGCCTGAGCATCGGCGGCGAAGTTCGTGAACTGGACAGCGCTGTCATCAATGCAAAGATCGACGAGCTGGCAAACCGTTCCATGCGTGTTCTGGCATTCGGCTACTCCGACTCCGAAATGGTTGAAAACAAGATCAACGGCGATACCGTTATCGTTGGGTTTGTAGGCATCCGTGACGACGTCAGACCCGAAGCAAAGGAAGCAATCGCAGCTGTACAGACCGCAGGTATTCAGGTCGTTATGATTACCGGTGACCGTCTGGAAACCGCAGTTGCAATCGCAAAGGATGCAGGTCTGCTGACCTCCTCCGACCATGTTGCTCTGACCTCCGCTCAGCTGAATGAACTGTCTGACGAAGAAGTCAAGAGTATTATTCCCAGAATCCGTGTCATTGCACGTGCTCTGCCTACCGATAAGTCCAGAATGGTTCGCCTGTGTCAGGAAATGAATCTGGTTGTCGGTATGACAGGTGACGGCGTAAACGACTCTCCCGCTCTCAAGCGCGCTGACGTTGGTTTTGCAATGGGCAGCGGCACCGAAGCAGCAAAGGAAGCCGGCGAAATCGTTATTCTGGACGACAACTTCAAGTCCATTAAGGACGCAATCTGGTACGGCCGTACCATCTATCATAACATTCTGAAGTTCTGCAAGTTCCAGCTGGTTATTAACGTGGCAGCTGTTGTTGTCAGTGCAATCGCTCCCTTCTTCGGCATCGAAGAACCTCTGAAGGTTACCCACCTGCTGTTTGTAAACCTGGTTATGGACGGTCTGGGCGCTATCATGCTGGGTAACGAACCCGCTCTGGAACGCTACATGACCGAAGCACCTCGCAGAAGAGATGAAAGCATCGTAAGCAAGCCCATGATGATTCAGATCGTGACGATGGGCATGTGGCTGACTGTTCTGAGCTTTGTATTCCTGAAGGCAAACTTCTTCAACCAGTTCTTTGCTTCCGAAGAACAGAAGCTGGCTGCATACTTCGTGCTGTTTATCTGGAGTGCACTGTTCAACGGCTTCAATGTCCGTGACGAAGGCTTTGGCATCTTCAAGGGCCTGAATGAAAACACCGGCTTTATGAAGGTATTCATTACCATTATTCTGGTACAGGCATTTATCGTAAACGCAGGTCTGATTCCCGTTTCTGTATTTGGCTGGATCAGCAGCATGTTCAGCTGTGTACCCTTCGGTCTGACCGGCTGGCTGGTTGTTGCCGTACTGGCAGTGACCATGATTCCCGTCGATATGATTCGCAAGGCAATCAAGAACAAATCCTAAATTTGAAAGGGCTTCTTTGAAATACCATTTCGGGGAAGCCCTTTTTCCATGGTGAACGCATATGAAAAAAATCCACTACAATTCACCCGTCATTCTGACTTATTTTATCATTTCCTTTGTGTCTCTGGTTCTGGGATATCTAACGGACTACGGCTTGACCAATGCGGTCTTTTCCGTTTACCGTTCCTCTTTACTGAACCCCTTTACCTATGTGCGCCTGTTCGGTCATGTGCTCGGACATGCGGATTTCGACCATTTCCTTGGGAATATGCTGCTGCTTCTGGTCATTGGCCCTCCCATGGAAGAAAAGTACGGCAGCGGAACGCTGCTGATGGGCATTGCGCTGACTGCGCTGATTTCCGGCTTGCTGCAGTGCGTGTTTTTCCCCAATAATATGCTGCTTGGGGCAAGCGGCATTGTGTTTATGCTCATTATGCTGGCGTCTCTGTCCGGCATGAAAGAGGGCTATATCCCTCTGACCATGATTTTTGTCGGTGTACTCTATCTGGGACGGGAACTGTATTCCATGCTGTTCCTGCACGATAACGTCGCCAATTTCATGCATGTCGTAGGCGGTGCCTGCGGGACCCTGTTTGGATTCCTGGTATCCAAAAACAGAAGCATATATTAAGGATGAATGTAATATTATGATCGAATATACCAAAGAGAAGCTGCTTCGTGTGGCGAAGCGCTTCAACAATAAAAAACGAACCTATCTGCTGGTCAATCCCCTGCAGGCAAAGCATCTGCCCGTAGCTCCTTCCGTATCTATGGAAATGATGCGCTGCTTGGGTGAGCAGCTGGCATTTAAATATCCAAACACCAAATTGATTATCGGTTTTGCGGAGACCGCAACAGCCATCGGGGCGGTAGTTGCCGAATGCTTTGGGGATGACTGCGTGTATGTACACACCACCAGAGAGACCTTCGAAAACGATACGCAGGCCATCAGCTTTCAAGAGGAGCACAGCCATGCGGTTGAGCAGATGCTGTATGGCGGCAAGCTGGATGAATGGCTTGCACAGACCGATACGGTATTGTTTGTGGAGGATGAAATATCCACAGGCAAGACCATGATTAATATTGTCAACGGTCTGAAGGAGCGTTATCCCGCTCTGCGGGAAAAGCAGCTGGCAGCAGCGTCTCTTTTGAATCGCGTGTCGGACGAAAATGCGGCACGGATGGAAGCGAACGGAATCGTGTGCGAGTATCTGGTGAAGCTCCCCGAAGAAAACTACACGGAAATGGTAGCCGATATCTCTGTAACGGAAGCGCCTGCCGTGGCTGCGGAAAACCGCAGCTTTGCCCATAATACCCTTGCCTGTGACGGTCTGATGAATCCCCGTATGGGGGTGAAGGTGGGGACGTACAAAGAAAACACAGCGGCATTTGCCGACACCGTCTGCCGTGCCTGCGAAGTGCTGTTGGCTCAGGCACGCTCTGTTCTGGTTTTGGGTACGGAGGAATGCATGTACCCCGCACTGAAGGTGGGCTACGCCTTTGAACAGCTGCACAAGGGACTTGCCGTGAGCTGTCATGCCACGACCCGCAGCCCCATCGGGGTATCTCAGGCGGAGGATTATCCCGTTACCGCGGGCTGCAAGCTGCCCGGATTTTATGACGCGGCGCGCACCACCTATCTCTATAATCTGAAGCAATACGACCTTGTGTTTATTGTTTCGGATACACGCGGTGAGTTCCATCCTGCACTGTGTGCGCTGGCATCTGCGTTTGCAGAGCAGGGAAGCGAAAAAATCTACTTGATTCAGGGAGACGGAAATGTTTGGTACGTATAAAACAGAGGACGTAACACTTCTTTTGAAAAATATTACAGGTCTTGTGGAGCCTATGAGCACGCAGGAGCGGGAAAAGCGGATTCAGAGCGGCACCCATTATTCGGAAATGCTGCCCATTGAATATGCCCCTTCCGCACTGTATATGAAGACCTACGAGGATGCGCTGGGGCGCTATGCCCAGATGACAGCTGACGCAGTGGCTGAGGTTGCCGAAAAAATCTGGCAGGAAAAGGGGAAGGACGCTGTTCTGGTGTCTCTTGCCCGTGCAGGCATTTCCATCGGCGTGCTGATTAAACGCTACCTGCGTAATCGCTACGGCGCGGATGTGCATCATTATGCGATTTCCATTATTCGCGGCCGCGGCATCGACCACAATGCCATGCAGTACATTCTGGACCGTCACGCACCTGCATCCGTTCAGTTTGTGGACGGCTGGACAGGGAAGGGGGCCATCCAGAGAGAACTGGACAAAGCGATGCTCGACTATCCCGGGGTAAGCTCCGGGCTGGCGGTGCTGTCCGACCCTGCCTGTCTGGCGGAAAAATACGGCACAAGAAGCGACTTTCTGATTGTCAGCTCCTGTCTGAACTGCACGGTGTCGGGGCTGCTGAGCCGTACCTTCTACAGAACAGATGTCATCGGGGATGACGAATTCCACGGCGCGGTGTTCTATGAAGAACTGTCTGACGAAGACCGTACCTATGAATTCATTGAAACCGTAGAACGCTGCTTCGCGACTGTGAAGCCCACCTCCGCGGAGACGGAAACGGGCATGACTGCAGCCGAAGAGGTCAGACGCATTTGTGAGGAGTTCGGGATTCGCGACATCAATCTGGTCAAGCCCAGCATCGGGGAAGCAACCCGCGTGCTTCTGAGAAGACTGCCCTGGAAAATTCTGGTGCACAGCATGAATGATGAGGAGCATCTGGGGCACATTTACCAACTGGCAAAGGAGAAAAACGTTCCGTTGATTGAGTATCCGCTGAAGAATTACCGCGCATGCGGATTGATTCAATCTATGGCCGATAATTGATATGAAAAAACTGTTATTTGCAAGCGACATTGATAACACCCTAATGTTTTCCCATCGCCACAAGGCGGATACGGATATTTGCATTGAATATCTTGATGGAAA
>JAFQPT010000059.1 GCA_017411665.1 Oscillospiraceae bacterium
AAACTAAAAATCAAACATACCATGAGAAAACGAATCATTACTTTACTGACAGCCGCCATCGCCATACTCCTCATGACGGGATGCGCAAAACAAGAACCCAAGACCATGAGACTCCTGCACTGGAACATACAGAACGGAATGTGGGACGGACAGAACGACAATTACGACCGCTTCGTGGACTTCGTCCGCGCGCAAGCCCCCGACGTGTGCGTGTGGTGCGAGGCGCAGTCCATCTGGAAGACCGACTCGGACGAGGCCATGCCGAAGGAAGACCGCTACCTGGTGGACAACTGGGGCGAGCTGGCCAAGCGATACGGACATGAGTACTGGGGAATCGGCGGCTACCGCGACAGCTATCCGCAGGTCATCACCTCGAAATACCCCATCAACTACGTGGCGAAAATCACGGGCGATGAGCAGGATGTCATCGTGGCGCACGGGGCAGGTTGGGCTACCATCGAAGTGGAGGGCAAGACCGTCAACATCGTGACGCTGCACACCTGGCCGCACGGCTATGCCTACCGCGCTGAGGACCGCGAGGCTTCGAAAGCCGAACAGGGGGGCGACCGATACCGGGCCCGTGAAGTGCAGTACGTCTGCGAGCATACCATCGGCACCGTGGAAGGAGCTGAAAATCAGCTATGGATGATGATGGGCGACTTCAACTCGCGCTCACGCGTGGACAACGACCAGTATGGTTTCGAAGACGACGACCCCCGTCTGCTCGTTCACGACTACATCAAGGCCCACACGCCCTACATCGACGTCATCAAGGCACAGTACCCCAACGAATTCAAACCCACCACCGGTGGCAAGAACAGCCGCATAGACTACGTGTACTGCACCCCGGCGCTATACAACCGCGTGACCTTTGCCGACGTGATTTGGGACGATTACACCACGCCCGTACGCACGGACCTCTCCAACTTCTGGCGCCCGTCCGACCATATGCCCATCGTCGTGGACTTCGATATGAGCCGCTGATACCCCCTATCAGGGATTGGCAAAGACAGGCACCAGGCACTCTTCCGAAGGCCAGTGCGGCAAGTGGAACAACGGGCGCGGACCACCGTCGATGCCCGACCACTCGATGCGCCTCACCCGCTCGAAACAAGGCGCACCGAACTCGAACGAACGGCCGTAGAGCAACACACATCTGCGGCCCTCGTCCACCTTCCACAGTCCGCCGCCGTACGGGCAATCCTCGCCCCATCCCAACAAATGGCGGTGCTGATATACGCGACCGAACTTCAGCACCCCGTCCTGATTGATAATGAATTTCTGATACATAATCCGCAAAAATTTCAAGTCCCCCGCCATGGAGGGTTAGACCGTGCAAATATACACGTTTCCCCCATTCTGTAAAAAGATTGAAAGAAAATTCCACCGTTTTCTGCCATTTTCATTACCTTTGCAAAAACAGATACTGAAAACTGAAAACGCTGAAAACACCATGAAAGCCGCCGAAATATTCAAACAATACATCTGGCTGACGGAGACCATCCGACGCGCCGGAAGCATCACCCTGCACGAACTGAACGAGCGGTGGGTACGCACCGAAATGAGCGGCGGACTGCCCATGCCGCGCACCACCTTCAACCGCCACCGCAAAGCCATCGAGGAGATGTTCGACCTCTGCATAGAATGTAAGCAAACCTTACGCGGACACTGCTACTACATCGAGAACGAGGAGGAGCTGAAGAACAACACCCTGCAGCACTGGATGTTCGACTCCCTCTCCGTGGGCAACCTGCTCATGGAAAGCGGCTCGCTGAGAAACCGCATCCTGCTGGAGAACATCCCCTCCGGAAGGGAATACCTGCAGCCCATCATCAACGCCATGAAAAACAGCTACAAGCTGGAGATGACGTACCGCAAGTTCGGCAGCGCAGAAGGCTACACCATCGCCATCGCCCCCTACGCCATCAAGGTGTTCAAGCACCGGTGGTACGTGCTGGCCAAGACCGGGAAGAGACCCGAGCCGTCGGTCTATGCACTGGACCGCATCGTGTCGCTGAAGGAAACCGCCGAGCCGTTCGACTTCCCCGAGGACTTCGACCCGGAGCTGTTCTTCAAGGACTGTTACGGCGTGCTGTGCCGTGCCGACGACAAGACCGAACGCATCGTCATCCGCGCCTATCCGCCCTTCACGCACTACCTGCGCACGCTGCCCCTGCACCACTCGCAGAAGGAGCTGGAATCCACTCCCGACCATGCCGACTTCGAGTTCCACCTCCGCCCCACCTTCGACTTCCTGCAGGAGCTGCTCTCGCAAAGCCACGAGGTGGAGGTGCTGCAACCCGAGCACGTGCGGCTGGAAATGAAGGCACTGCTGGGAAAGACGATGGAGCGGTACAAGTAGATACTGAAAATTGAAAACGCTGAAAACGCTCTCCCATCAAAAAACACCCCGTATTCTTGCATCCTATCACCAAGAAGCCTATCTTTGCGCCCCGTAAAGAAAAAGAAAAACAGATGAGAGAGAAGACACTGACCCTGATAATCCTGCACACAGCCGTGTTCCTGGCCGGATGGACCGGCATCTTCGGAAGGCTCGTTTCCTTGGGAGGACTGCCCCTGGTATGGTACAGAATGATGACAAGCGTGGTGGTACTGACCGCCGTATTAGCCTGCATGCGACGGCTGCACCACACCCCCTGGCGCGCCATCCTGAAAATAGGCGGATGCGGCATCCTGCTCGCTCTGCACTGGGTGGCATTCTTCGCCAGCATACAGGCATCCAACGTGTCCATCGGCGTGGCGTGCGTGGCCACCTCGTGCTTCTTCACCACCCTGTTCGACCCCCTCGTGAACCGCCGACGGGTACAGTGGCGCAACATCCTGCTGAGCTTCATCGCCATAGCGGGCATCCTGTTCATCTTCTCCGTCGATGTGCGCTACCGCCTCGGAATCGCCCTTGGACTGCTCTGTGCGGCGCTCTACTCGCTCTTCTCCATCCTGAACATCAACGTGGCTGACGAGACCCGCGAAGACAGCGCCACGATGCTGCTGTACGAACTCACGGGCGGCGTGCTGTTCCTCACGCTGTGCATCCCAGCCTTCCGCGCGCTCTACCCTGCCGAGCCGGTGATACCGCAAGGTGCCGACCTGCTCTCGCTCCTCCTGTTAGGGTCGGTCTTCACCGTCATCCCCTTCCTTTTCCAGCTGCAAGCCCTGCGCCGGCTGACGGCCTTCACGGTAAACATGGCTTACAACCTCGAGCCGCTGTACAGCATCGCCATCGCCGCCGTGCTCTTCGGCGAGCTGCAGGAAGTAGGCTTCTCGTTCTGGGTGGGCATCTGCCTCATCGTACTCTCCGTGGTGCTGCAAACGTACTCCGTAATGCGCAGCCCGATAAAAAAGTAAACATTCCAAACAAAAGATACTATGAAACAAATCACATCACTCATCCTTCTGCTCTTCCTCGCATGGGGAGCAACGGCTGCCGC
>JAFQPT010000060.1 GCA_017411665.1 Oscillospiraceae bacterium
TAGAGCGTCCTTCCGCAAAATCCAAGACTGATTATCTGTTTTTCCTTATAAAAAACAAAGGGCATCCCGTATGGGATGCCCTTTGCTTGGTGCCGGAGAACGGACTCGAACCGTCACGGAGTTGCCTCCAGGGGATTTTAAGTCCCCGGTGTCTACCATTCCACCACTCCGGCGTGGCTAATATCTTACCACCGATACCACCCCGATGTCAAGGGAAGTTCGTCGCTTTTCCCATCCTTTTCCTGTCGTTTCTGTACAAGAT
Organism: Oscillospiraceae bacterium; assembly: GCA_017411665.1. The sequence goes on from JAFQPT010000060.1 coordinate 263, forward strand.
GTGAGTTGCGTGAATGCTGAATTTTTGCTATAATTTATAGTTATAAAGAAAGGATAACGCTATGAAAGGAAAGTACTGGGAAATTCCATATCGCCCCATTACCGCCGATCAGTTTCGGGGCAATCGACCGCCTTTGCTGGAGGCGGTGCTTGCGCTGCGCGAAATTCCCGACCAACAGGCAGATGACTTCCTGCATCCCACCTTTGACAGCCTCGGCGATGCCATGCTGCTGCAGGATATGCCCAAGGCTGTGGCTCGCCTCAAGCAGGCCATTGCCAATCGGGAAAAGGTCGCCATTTACGGTGACTATGACGTGGACGGTATCACTTCCCTTTCCATCATTTACAGCTACCTCTCCTCCAAGGGCGTGGAATGCTTCCCCTATATCCCCGACCGCATCGACGAGGGCTACGGCGTCAATCAAGAAGCCGTGGAAGCACTGGCCGATGAGGGCGTTACCTTGATTATCACCGTAGACTGCGGCATCACCGCAGCTGCGGAGACCGAATATGCAAAGTCCCGCGGTGTGGACATGATCATCACCGACCACCACGAATGCCGCGGCTTCACCCTGCCCGACGCAGTCGCCGTCATCGACCCCAAACGGGAAGACTGTGCATACGGCTTTGATGCACTGGCAGGCTGCGGTGTGGCATTTAAGCTCATCTGCGCGTTGGACGGCAATCCCAAAGCCATGCTGGATCGCTATGCCGATCTGGTCGCGGTGGGTACCGTTGCGGATGTTATGCCCATGATTGGCGAAAACCGATATCTGGTGCAGGCAGGTCTGCGCAAGCTCATTATGAATCCCCGTCCCGGTCTGGCGGCTTTGATGTCCAAGGCGCTGACCCCCGGCAAGGAAATTTCCGCTTCCACCATCAGCTTCTCCCTCGCCCCCCGCATCAATGCCGCAGGCAGACTGGGTCAGACCCCCATTGCCGTACGGCTGATGCTCTCGGAAAACAAAGAGCAAGCACTGCAGTTGGCACAGGAGCTGTGCGATTTGAACGTACAGCGTCAGCAAATGGAACAGGACATCTGGCTGGAAGCAGTGGAAATGGTGAAGCAGCTGCCCACAGGCTCCCCTCTGGTGCTGGCAAGCGAAAGCTGGCACAAGGGCATCGTAGGCATTATCGCCTCCCGCCTCAGCGAGCAGTTCTCCGTCCCCTCCGTCATGATTTGTCTGGATGGCGACGAAGGGAAGGGCTCCTGCCGCAGCTACGGCAACTTCGACCTGTTTGCCGCTCTTTCCGCATGCGCCGACCATCTGGAGAGCTTCGGCGGTCATGCTTTGGCAGCCGGTCTTTCCATCCATAGAAACGACTTGGACGCTTTCCGCGAAGCGCTCCATGCACACTATATCGCAAATCCCCCGGGCCCTGTTCCCGACCTGCAGTGTGAGCTGCTCATCGGCGACAGTGAGCTTTTGACAATAGATTGCGTAGAATCCATCGGCAACATGGAGCCCTACGGCAACTCCAATCCCAAGCCCTTGATGTGTATCACAGGCATCATTCTCGACCAGATCACACCCATCGGCGGCGGTAAGCACCTGCGACTGAAATTCCGCAGCGGCAGCCGTGTCTTTGATGGCATTTATTTCGGCTGCAGCTATGAAAAGCTGGGACTGATGCAGGGAGATTTGGTAGACGTGGCATTTTCTCCCCAGATCAACAACTATCGCGATCAGCGCAGCGTGCAGCTGCTGGTATCCGATGTGCGTGCAAATGATGCAGCACCCTTGTGCCGCAGACTGCTGCTGGGTGATATGCCCGCTCCCATGGAATGTCCCGCGCTCCTGCCCGAACGCAAGCAGCTGGCATCCCTCTGGCGCAAGTTCTCCGCCCAGGGCGGCACCATCCGTCTGACCATGGAGGAAATTCTGCAGATTCATTTGCCGGATATCTCTCCCGCAAAATTCTGCACATGCATGCGCATTTTCCGGGAAGCCGGTCTCATTGAGGCCGAATTCGGAAATGATATGTTCACCGCCTCTATCATTCCCAGAACGGACAAGGCAGATTTGAACAATACGCCTCTGCTGCGTCATCTCAACTCGAACAGAAGGTGATTTCTTATGACACAAGCCGGTCTTGAAGCCACTAAAATCCAAATTACGCCCGAAGACGCTGTACGCGAATGTGCACCGCAGTACTTCGCTCTGGAACAGAAAATCAAAAAAGCATATCCTCATGCGGATATCCATCGCATCCGCGATGCATATGAATATGCTGCAAAAGAGCATGCAGGTCAGCGCCGCAAGGACGGCTCTCCCTATGTGACCCACTGCATTTCCGCGGCGGATATTTCCGTAGACATGGGTCTGGATGAGGACTCTATCGTAGCAGCCCTGCTGCACGACGTCATCGAAGACACTCCCGCGTCCTACGAAGAAGTGTCCAAGCGCTTCGGTGCGACGGTCGCCTATCTGGTTGACGGTGTTACCAAACTGACCCGTGTGCAGCTGGTCAGCAAGGAAGAAGCCCAGATGGAAAGTCTGCGCAAAATGCTCATGGCAATGAGCAAGGACATCCGTGTCATCCTCATCAAAATTGCCGACCGCCTGCATAACATGCGTACCATGCAGTATCAGCGAGAGGATAAGCAGCGCAGCAAATCTCTGGAAACCATGGAAATCTACGCCCCCATTGCGCACCGTCTGGGCATGCAGAAGGTAAAATGGGAGCTGGAAGACCTGTCTCTGCAGTATCTGGACCCCGTAGGCTACAGAGAAATCAACGACAGCATCGGCGCCCGCAAGGAAGAGCTGGAAGCCTTCATGGAAAGCATGCAGAATCGCATCCAGACCCGTCTGAAGGAAGAAGGCATCGAAGCGGAAGTCTACGGCCGTATCAAGCACACTTACAGCATTTACCGCAAAATGTACGCCCAGCACACCAATCTGGCGGGTATTTTTGACCTGTGCGCATTCCGCGCCATTGTCAACACTGTCGGTGACTGCTACCACGTTCTGGGTATCATCCACGAAATCTTCAAGCCCCTGCCCGGGCGCTTTAAAGACTATATCGCAACCCCCAAGCCCAATATGTACCAGTCTCTCCACACCACCGTCATCGGTGCGGAAGGCATCCCCTTCGAGCTGCAGATTCGTACTCACGAAATGCATCAGATTGCGGAATACGGTATCGCAGCCCACTGGAAATATAAAACCGGTGACAAGGGCGTCAAGGTCGGCGACGAGGAGAAGTTCGCATGGGTTCGCTCTCTGCTGGAGACCCAGCAGGAATCCGATGACCAGGACTTCTTCCACAATCTGAAGGTCGACATGTTCGACGACGAAGTGTACGTCTTCTCTCCCAAGGGCGACGTCATTTCTCTGCCTGCAGGTGCAACCCCCATCGACTTTGCTTACGCCATTCACTCCGGCGTCGGCAACTCTATGGTCGGAGCCTCTGTCAACGGCAGAATCGTCACCTTTGACTACAAGCTGAAAAACGGTGACGTTGTGGAGGTACGCACCTCCAAATCCGCACCCGGCCCCAGCCGTGACTGGCTGACTCTGGCCAAGAGCTCCTCTGCCCGCACGAAAATCAAGCAGTGGTTCAAAAAGGAAAAGCGGGAAGAAAACGTCATGCGCGGCAGCGCCATGTTTGACGCAGAACTTAAGCGCGCAGGCATCCCCCTGTCCACCGTACTGGATGAAAAGATGCTGCCCGCAATTTTGAAACGTCTGTCCTATGAAGCCATCGACGATATGTACGCAGCCATCGGCTACGGCGGCATCACCGCAACCCGTACCGTCAACCGCGTCAAGGACGTCATTCAAGCGCAGAAGACAGCTATGGCTGTCAGCGAAAAGTCCACCGCAGCCAAGGACAAGGAGCTGGTGGAAAAAATCAACGAAATGGCCGAAAAACGTGCCGCTCAGCCTCAGAAGGCCATCAACGGCATTCTGGTGGAAGGCTTGGACAACTGTCTGATCAAGTTCTCCAAGTGCTGCACCCCCGTCCCCGGTGACGAAATCATCGGTTTTATCACCCGCGGTGCAGGCATTTCCGTCCACCGTCAGGACTGCACCAACTACCGCAGACAGCTGGCAAACGGCAGTCCCGCAGACGCAGGCCGCTGGATCAAGGTCAACTGGGCCGATACCCTCACCGAACGCTACACCACCACCTTGAACATGCTGGTGCGTGACCGCATCGGTCTGCTGATGGACGTAGCTGCAGCGCTGTCCACCTTGAATGTAAACGTTGTTTCCATCCAGTCCGTTTCCAAGGGGGATACCGCAACCATCACCTTGTCTATGGAAGTCAAGAACGCTGCGGAAATCAAGCTGGTCATGAATAAGCTCAACTCCATCAAGGACGTTCTGGAAGTCTCCAGAAAGAGCGGAAAGGCAAAATAAATGAGAGCAGTTGTCACAAGAGTTAAAAACGCATCCGTCGTCATTGACGGCGAAACCACAGGCGCCATCAACACAGGCTTTCTGGTGCTGCTGGGGGTCCATCAAGACGACACCGAGGCACAGGCACTGAAAATCGCAGATAAGATTTGCGGATTGCGTGTGTTTGAGGACGCACAGGGAAAAATGAACGTGAACCCCTCCGATGCAGGGGCTGAGCTGCTGATCATCAGCCAGTTCACTCTGTTCGCCGACTGCAAGTCCCGCCGTCCCGGATTTTCTCTGGCAGCCCGTCCCGACAAAGCAATCCCTCTGTATGAGCTGGTGATTGCGGAATGTCGGAAGCGCGGCTTCAAGGTGGAAACCGGCACCTTCGGAGCAGACATGCAGGTCTATTCCCAGAACGACGGCCCCGTGACCATTCTGCTAGATACCAACGAACTGTAATCGATTGACCTCCTTCGGAGCTCAATCGAGCATTTCCCCGCCTGTGGCGATGGATATGCAGCCTGCTGCAGCGCACTCGCAAGCTCGCACGTTTGCAGGCTGAGAAGTGTTTTTCGCTTCGTACATGCCGGCGCGAAAAACAGATTGAATCTTATTTCGCCCCTTCGGCGCGAAATTCTGCGAAGCCGCCTCTAAGGAGTCTGCAGTATGAATTATTTACCCGTAATGAAGTTGCTCAATGCACTGAAAAGCCCCGGAAACCGCCGCAGAGAACGGCGACTGGGAGATACCACACAACGGAGGTTACACAATATGCTGATTAAAACCATGCAGGTAGGCTTTATTGGCACCAACTGCTACATCCTCACCGACGAAACCACCATGAAGTCCGCTGTCATTGACCCCGGCGGAGATTCCAACATGATTCTGGATTACATGGAACGCAACAAAATGGAATGTGTTGCTGTCATTCTGACCCACGGTCATCTGGACCACACCATGGGTGTGGACTACATTCTGCAGGAAACCGGCGTCCCCCTGTACATGCACCGCCTGGACTGGGCGCCTCCCAAGACCCGCGCCATGGACTACCGCTACGCACCCTCTCCCAAGGCAGATGTCCGCTTCATTGACGAAGGCGACGAAATCGCCATCGGCAATCTGAAGGTTTACGTACTGCACACCCCCGGTCACACTCCCGGCGGCGTTACCTTGATGTGCGAAAACGCCATGTTTACCGGCGATACCCTGTTCCGCGGCAGCTGCGGCAGAGTAGACCTGGCAGGCGGCAATGCAAGCACGGAGCTTGCAAGTCTGAAGCGTCTGGCTGAAATCCCCGGCGACTACGAAGTTTATCCCGGTCACATGGAAACCTCCACGCTGGCCATCGAACGCGTATACAATCCCTACGTGTTCGCAGCACTGAACGGTGTCACCGAATTCTAAACCGAATCACAAAAACAGGCACAACAGCTTTGGCTGCCGTGGTAAAAAGATAGTAGACACAAAAAGTCTACTATCTTTTTTTATGCTAAAATTCAGTTGGGAGGTGCTATAAATGGCAAGAACATACACAATTCGAAGCAAAGATGAAAAGTTAGCAATCGTGAAGGCAGTTCTGAATGGAAGTTCAACTACCGCATGGGAAGACCAAGGGATCAATCATAAACGTGTTATAGAATGGGTAAGGAAGTATCAAGAAGAAGGTGAAGCCGGTTTGGAATGCAAAAAGAAACCAGGCAATCCTCTCGCCAGATATGAACGAAGAAAAGAGCTGACCTATGAAGAGCAGCTGCAGTACAGAATTGCCTTGCTTGAGCGCGAACTAATCAAAAAAGAAGCCGAGGTAACTCGTTTAAAACAACTCAACGCACGAAAGGGGGGCGATGCTTGAAGAAAGTAATACAGGAGATGTATGCAGAGATAAATAAACATAGAGATGACCACTCTATTACAGAGCTATGCAAGATCTATGGAGTATCCAGAAGCGGCTATTACAAGTGGCTCAAACGAAATGGGGAGAAAAACAGGTATGAAAAAACACAGGACATACTGGATGCCTGTGTTGCGGATATTCACGCCCATCACCCTATGATGGGGTATCGTTCTATTCGAGATACACTCATATTAGAACACGGGTGGGTGCTGAGTGATCCGACGGTGTTGAAATCAATGCAGCGTCTGAAAATTAAGGGATATTTCTACCATCCAAAGTATTCAAAATACGAAACAGGTATGCTGCATAGCCGTTTTCCCAATATCCTAAAGCGTAATTTCAAGTCTGAACTCCCCCTTCAAAAGGTGGTAACCGATGTTACTTATATTAAGCACAAAGGAAAGTGGCATTATCTTTGCGCCTTTTTGGATTTATATAATAACGAAATTCTTGAGTGGGAGTTAAGCGACAAGTTCGATAATCTTCTTGTTATGAGGCCGGCTGAACGGCTGCTAAAAAGAACA
>JAFQPT010000061.1 GCA_017411665.1 Oscillospiraceae bacterium
GCAACCCCGCAGCAACCTCTCCCTACGCTGTCAACAAGGAAGGCAAGGGTCCCGCATGGGCAAACTCCCTGTTTGAAGACAACGCAGAACACGGTCTGGGCATGTACCTCGGCCAGAAGAAGATCCGTGAAGACGTTAAGGTCGAAGTAGAAAAGATCGTTGCAGAAGGTACCAACGAAGCTGTTAAGGCTGCTGCTCAGGCTTGGCTGGATACCTACAACGACGGCAACGCTAACCAGGAACCCGCTGCTGCTCTGGTAGCTGCTCTGGAAGCTTGCGACTGCGACTGCGAAGCTAAGGCTAAGATCCTGGCAAAGAAGGACTACCTGAACAAGAAGTCCTGCTGGATCTTCGGCGGCGACGGCTGGGCATTCGACATTGGCTACGGCGGTCTGGACCACGTTATCGCTTCCGGCGAAGACATCAACATCTTCGTATTCAACACCGAAGTTTACTCCAACACCGGCGGCCAGGCTTCCAAGGCTTCCAACATCGGCCAGGTAGCACAGTTTGCTGCAGCTGGTAAGGAAATCAAGAACAAGTCCCTGACCGAAATCGCTATGACTTACGGCTACGTATACGTTGCTCAGATCGCTATGGGCGCTAACATGGCTCAGACTCTGAAGGCAATCAAGGAAGCTGAAGCATATCCCGGTCCCTCCCTGATCGTTGCATACGCACCCTGCGAAATGCACTCCATCAAGGGCGGCATGGAAAACTGCCAGGTAGAAATGAAGAAGGTTGTAGAAACCGGTTACTGGAACCTGTTCCGCTTCAACCCCGCTGCAGAAGGCGACAAGTTCACCATGGACAGCAAGGAACCCAAGGGCGGCTACCGCGAACTGCTGCTGAACGAAGCACGTTACGCACGTCTGACCCGCGAATTCCCCGAACGCGCAGAACGCCTGTTCGAAGCTTCCGAAGCAAACGCAAAGGCTCGCTACGAACACCTGCTGAAGCTGAAGGAACTGTACTCCAAGTAATTTGGAACATTGCTTTCACAGCATAATTAAATAATATATCCCCCTGTGCTTCGGCACAGGGGGATTTTTCGTTTTAAAAAATATCAAAGTGTAGATAATTCTGACTGCTGGTGGAATTCGGACGGAGAAAGTATTATACATTCCGTTTGATACCCTTCGGCTATTACGCGGTTGCAGATTGATCCCTGCTTCGAGTAAGGGGGCTATGCGAAAGAAAAAGACGGAAGCACATAATGTTCTTCCGTCCTTTTGTTTTTTACTGTATTACCTTTTAAACAACTGCAAAGAACTTAATCAGGAACAGCAGGGAAATAATGTAGGTAACTACGGAAACTTCCTTGCCCTTTCCGGTGAACAGCTTGATTGCAGTGAAGGAAATCATGCCCAGACCGATGCCGTGACCGATGGAGCCGGAAACGGGCATGGAAATCAGCATCAGAGCAGTGGGCAGAACCTGGGTCAGATCTTCGAAATCGATGTTCTTCAGGTTACCAACCATCAGAACGCCAACGTAGATCAGCGCTGCAGAAGTTGCGGCTGCGGGAATAATTGCAGCGATGGGTGCCAGGAACATGCAAATCAGGAACAGCAGACCGGTGGTCAGTGCAGTCAGACCGGTGCGGCCGCCTGCTTCTACGCCGGAAGCGGATTCCACAAAGGTGGTAACGGTGGAGGTGCCGAGGCATGCACCGGCAGCGGTACCGAATGCGTCAGCCATCAGACATTCCTTCATGCCGGGCATGTTGCCTTCTTCGTCCAGCATGTTTGCACGGGATGCGGTACCAACCAGAGTGCCGATGGTGTCGAACATATCGATCATGCAGAAGGTGATAATCAGAGTGATTACGGTGAAAATACCTGCATCCATCAGTCCGGCAAAGTTGAACTTGAAGAAGGTGGTGTCCATCATGTCCTTTACGGGAGGAACGAAGGATGCGGTTGCCAGAGAAGCGAAGGGGTTGTTGCCCAGAATCAGCAGTTCGCCGCCCCAGTAAATGATGCAGGAAATCAGCATGCCCAGCAGCACAGCTGCTTTAACGCCACGCTGTGCCAGTGCAGCGATGGCAATCAGACCTACAAACATGGTTACTACGGTCAGTACCATTTCGGGGTAGCCGTTACCCATGTTGCCTGCGATAACAGAGGGGGTCAGAGCGCCGAAGAAGTCGCGCATAACGTAGAAGGGACCGCCGGTTTCGGTGTAGATACCCACATTGGAACCCAGACCGATGTTCATCAGCATAATGCCGATTGCGGGACCGATGCCTGCGCGAACACCCAGAGGAATGGAGTTCACGATCTTTTCGCGTACATTAAATACACCCAGAATCAGGAACACAATACCTTCAATCAGAATGATGCACAGTGCAGCCTGGAAGGATGCGACATAGGTCATACCGGTCATTGCTACCAGATTTGCACAAACAACAGCAAAGAAGCTGTTGAGCCCCATACCGGGTGCCAACGCAAAAGGCTTGTTTGCGTACAGAGCCATTACAAGGCAAGCCAGGAAGGAAGCAATGCAGGTTGCCAGAAATGCACCGTTCCACAGGGGGGAGCCCACGTCAAAGTTTGTCAGCAGGTTCGGGTTCAGAGCGATGATGTAAGCCATCGTCATGAAGGTGGTAACACCTGCAACAATTTCGGTTTTGACTGTGGTGCCGTTTTCGTTCAGTTTGAAAAACTTTTCCACAATGTTTTCTCCTTTATATTATAATGGAGTCATCACTATATCATATTTACAGTTTGTTCACAATCGTTTTTTTGAAAAAAACGGCTTTTTAAGGGAAAATTATGCGGTTACAAAAGATAAAATATTTTCATTCAAAAATGATAAAATTTTCCTTGACATTTTGGCGAAATGGTGTAAAATATCAGAGTCTGTGTGAACAGACAAATCCTTGGTCTCGCGGAAGAGCGAGGCCCAATATGCCCATAAGGAGGTGCAGTAATGGCTAAAATTAGCGAAAAGTACGAAGTGATGTACATCATCAACCCCAACGTTGGCGAAGAAGGCATCGCAGCTCTGGTAGAGAAGTTCAAGGCGCTGATCGAGCAGAACGGCACAATCGAAGAGATGGAGGAAATGGGTAAGCGCAAGCTGGCTTACGACATCAACTACATTTCTGAAGGTTACTACGTTCTGGTTAAGTTCACCAGTGCTCCTAGCTTCCCTGCAGAACTGGATCGTATCTTCGGCATTACCGAAGGTATCCTGCGTAGCCTGATTACTCTGCGTGCAGAATAATTAAGGAGACATCTGATGCTGAATCACATCACAATCATGGGACGTCTGACCCGCGACCCCGAGTTGCGCTACACTCAGTCCCAGACCCCCGTTGCATCCTTCACCCTGGCTGTGGATCGCGATTTTGCGAGCCGCGACGGTGGTGAACGCCAGACCGACTTCATCGACTGTGTCGCATGGCGTCAGTCCGCAGAGTTCGTCAATAAGTATTTCAGCAAGGGCAGCATGGCTGTTGTAGCCGGTCGTCTCCAGATTCGCGATTGGAACGATCGTGATGGCAACAAGCGCAGAACTGCAGAAGTTGTTGTTGAAAACATCTACTTTGGCGAAAGCAAGCGCCGTGAAGACGGTGCAGCGCCTGCTCGTCGTGAATCCTACGGCGGCAACTCTTACGGCGGCAACAGCAACAGCGGCTATGGCAGCGACCGTAACTACGGTGGCAACAGCTATGGTGGAAACGACCGCTACGGCTCCAACAGTGGTGGCTACGGCAGATCCACTTCCGCATTTGCTGAACTGGATGAGGATGACGGCGATCTGCCTTTCTGATTGAAAGAGCAGAACTAAAAAACATTATTGACACTAATAAAGGAGGTTAAGAGCATGGCTTTCGATAAGAA
>JAFQPT010000062.1 GCA_017411665.1 Oscillospiraceae bacterium
CCGCACCTCCGTTCACGGATATTTTACCATTCGGCAGTGAAATGTCAAACCCATTTCGTTGACTTTTGAAACTGAATGTGGTTTAATGTTTCTACTTGATTTTTCATACTAAAGAGGTAAAACAATGAAGAAAAGTGTTTTGAAAGAATACGCAAAGCTGATTGTCAACGTTGGCGCAAATGTGCAGAAGGGGCAGGAAGTCGAAATCACTGCTGAGATGGACCAGCCCGAATTTGTGTCTTATGTTGTGGAAGCTTGCTATAAGGCAGGCGCCAAGAAGGTCCATGTGGACTGGAAGGACGACATTATGACTAAGTACCATGTGAAGTATCAGAAGCTGAATGTACTGTCCAAGGTGGAAGAATGGGAAGAAGCCAAGCTGCAGCACATGGTAGATACGCTGCCCTGCCGTATTTATATTATGAGCGAAGACCCCGATGGTTTGAAGAACGTGAACCAGAACAAGTATTCCAAGGCTCTGGCTGCCCGCGGTAAGATTACCAAGCCCTACCGTCTTGCAATCAACAATAAGCACCAGTGGTGCATTGCTGCTGCTCCCGGTGAAAAATGGGCCAAGAAGGTGTTCCCTCACCTGTCCAAGAAGCAGGCTGTGGAAAAGCTCTGGGAAACCATTCTGTTCTGTGCTCGTGCAGACGGCGATGCGGTTGCAAAGTGGGAAAAGCACAATGCGGACTTGGAAGCACGTGCAACCTTCTTGAACGATCAGCACTTCCGTAAGCTGCACTTCAAGGCTTCCAACGGCACCGACTTGACTGTCGGTCTGATGGAACAGGGGATTTTTGGTGCTGCCTGTGACGTGACCCTCAGCGGTGTACCCTATACCCCCAATATGCCCACCGAAGAGGTGTTCACCACTCCCAAGAAGGGCGAAGCCGACGGCATTGTTTATTCCTCCATGCCTCTGAGCTATCAGGGCCAGCTGATTGACAACTTCTGTCTGGAATTCAAGGACGGTAAGGTTGTGAACGCAACCGCGCAGCAGAACGAGGCTCTCCTCAAGAATATGATTGCCATGGACGAAAATGCCGCTTATCTGGGCGAATGTGCATTTGTGCCCAAGGAATCCCCCATCCATCAGAGCGGGCTGATTTTCTATAACACTCTGTTTGACGAAAATGCTGCCTGCCATTTGGCACTGGGCATGGGCTTTGATATGTGCGTCAAGGATTTTGACAAGTACAGCCGTGAAGAGCTGCAGGAAATGGGTGTCAATGACTCCGTCATCCATGTAGACTTTATGATTGGTACTGAGGATATGGACATTACAGGTATCACCGCAGACGGTGAAGAAGTAGCCATCTTCCGCAACGGTACCTGGGCATTTTAATAAAGATTAAAACACAGGAGTTTTGCTGTTTGACAAAATTAGTATTGGAGATTGTTCGTTGACCGGGAGGTTTGCGTAACGATTTCAAAGAAGCCTCCCATATGGATGATAAAAATCTGTTAGGAGGATAAGCTCGTGAATCGAGAAAATAAGAGAAAGCAATACCAAAAAGGATATTATAAAAACCATCCCTGCAACGAAAGTTTCGTTTGTAAAGTATGTGGCAGACAGGTCGTTCCTACAGGGGCAGGCAGTCAGCATCGGAATCATTGTCCGAATTGCTTGTGCAGTCTGCATGTGGACATCGAACCCGGAGACCGGGAATCCGATTGCGGAGGCATAATGGATGCGGTTGCGGTTTGGGTACGGAAAAACGGAGAGTGGGCAGTCATTCATCGCTGTCGTCGATGTGGAGTGCTCTCTTCCAATCGGATCGCAGGAGATGACCATCCTGTCAAGTTGATGTCTATTGCCATGAAACCATTGGCGCAGCCGCCATTCCCTTTGGAAAAAATGGAGGAATTGACAGCGCAAATGGGAGGGGAATATTGCTTGAAATAACAAAACACCGCATCATTTGATGCGGTGTTTTGTTATTTAAAATTTCGGTTTAATGCGCTTCCATAGGGTTTTCAGCTGCTTTTTGTGCATACACAGCTTTTCGTCGCAGTGGATGCAGTTGAGGCAGGCGTTGGTTTCCACGGAGAAACGCTCGGGGTGGGTATGTACCAGGGTTTCCCACACAGCCAACAGGCACAGGGAAACACCCAACAGACTCCAGGTGTACTTACCCGGGATGAACACAAAGGGAGTGAACATCATGGCGAAGTCCCAGTTGTAAATGCGGCAGGTGGTGCAGCAGCGATTTTTCATAAACCAGCTCTGGAAGGGGCAGAAGAACAGGATGCAAATCATATCGCAAACGGAGTAGGCGAGGCTGATGAGCAGCATGATGCCTGCATCAATGATTCCGTTCAAGTACAGGCAGCCGATTGCACCGTTCAGAGCAAACCATGCCAGCGCCACAGCGAAGGTGGATTTTGCGGTGTCCAGCTTAAAATCGGAAATGTCATCCTTTTTGGGAATGTAGTTTTTTGCAAACTGCTTCTGGCAGCCGGGGCTTTCCATGTTAGAGGGGAAGAAACGCAGAAACATTTCTCCGATGAACAGCACCCAGATGAATGCAAGAAACAGGCTGCCGAATTCATTGCCGTCAAAGGGGGCGCCATCAACAAAGCGCCACTGTGTAATGTAAAAATAAGCTGCCATTAAAAACAGGCAGGAGCGGCCTGCCAGCTTGGCGTAGTGCATCATGGAGATTTTAGAAATATGGGGATGGTTGGTACTCATATCTTCTCCTTTGTCAAATTTCGTATAAAAGCTATTATATGTCGAAATCTGCAGAGATGCAAGTTAAAAACGGACAGAATAACCTGTCCGCTTTTTATTCGGTGATTTTAGTCAAATCCTGTGCCCAGCTGCCGCTTCTTACCATAAAGAAGCCCAAAGTGCATTTTATCACCTCGGGCAGCTGGCACAGGGCGTAAAG
>JAFQPT010000063.1 GCA_017411665.1 Oscillospiraceae bacterium
ACAGAAAAGCCTCTAACCTAATAGAAAGAGAGGAATAAAAATGATGTTAGATACCAAGAGTTTTCTGAAGTGACCCTAATCTGATGTAGGTGAAAGATGCAGCAGATTAAGGGTCACTTCTTTTTTATTGGTACAGACTTCAGCCACCCGAAAGGGTGCTTTTTTGTTGCCCTGCAAGATCGGCAGCTGTCATTGAAAATAAAAAGAGTCGGCTGAAAAAGCCAACTCAATAAATAAATTATATCACATTTAAAAGTCAAGAGTCAATCATAAATGTACGCTCCGGAAGCAAATCTGCGTTTCGTACAAAAACAAATGTGCGCATTCGTGAAACCTTCCGACTTGTGAAAAGCCAAACAATGTGGTATATTTAAATCACAAAGAGGAAGTCCAAAAGGAAACACTCAAAAAGAAACCCAGCAATGAACTTTAAAAGTTCAATGATCGAGCAAAGGCTCAGGAAAAAGTGGTTAATGGGAAAACTTCAGAGAAGAACCTATAATGGATTAGCCTCATCGAGACTCCTGGAAAATGAGTCAATCACAGATGTACGACCGGAAAGTAACATCTGAATCTGTAGAAAGAGAGGATTAGAAATGATGCTAGATAACAAGAGTGTTCAGAAGTGACCCCAATCTACTGTAGGTGAAAGATGCAGATGATTGAGGGTCACTTCTTTTTTTTGATATGGTTCCGACGACACCCGCGAGGGTGCTTTTTTTATGCGAAAACGCCCTCCCGCAGGAGAGCGTTTGTTTTATTTTTTAGGCTTGATGCGCTGTCTCAAGGGCTTGGGGCGATAATGCACCTCGTGGACAGTATAAATGGTTATGAATGCATCGGGGTCGACCTTTTCCAGATAGGACATGAGAATGCGGAATTCCTGCTTATCCACGATGGTGATGATTTCGCGGAAGGAGTTGCCTGTATACGCACCGATGGTTTCCACCAGAGAAGCGCCGCTTTGCAGAGTGTTGAGAATGTAGTCGAGAATCTCGGGCTCTTTCTTGGAGATGATGCAGACTCTCTTCTTGGGGTTGATGCCGAAAATGAAATGGTCTACCACAATTCCGTTGAGATACGTACCCAGAACGCTGAGAATGGCAACCTTTAAATCAAACACAAGAACAGAGGAGACCGCGACACAAAGTCCCGCGTTGGAAACTGCTTTGCCTACGTCCATATGCATCAGCTTATTGAGGATTTTCGCCACAATATCCAGACCACCCAGAGAAGCACCGCGGTCAAACAAAATGGCCTGACAAGCACTCATGAGGAAAATGTAGCAGAGCATATCCAGAAAAGCGTCTTCCATAATCGATGCGGGAGCAGGGGAGACTGCTTCCAGCACCGCCAGACTGCCTGTAAAAAGAATGACGGAGTAAATAGTCTTGAGACCGAATTCCTTACCGACCAGAATAATTCCCGCTGCCAGAAGACAGCCGTTGCAAATCATGGTAATGGCAGATACGCTCAAGGGAATGATATGGGAGACTACCATTGCCAGACCGGGAATGCTGCCAATGGTCAGATTGAAGGGCAGCATAAAATAGTGCACCACCGCTGCGCCTGCAACAGCCACAACGGAAATAATCAGAAAATCCATTAGGGATTTCAAAGTTTTGCTTGCGGGATTCATTGGGAAATCACCTCTTTGCGACATTTTAACACTGCAAATGTATCAATGCAATTATGAGATGTCTTTTCAGTGGATATTTTTATGGAATGAATGTATAATGATGGCAATATACCAACAGGAGGAGCTCCTATGAATTTCAAAAAACTGACAGCCCTATTGATGGCTCTTGTCATGTTACTCAGCATGGCGGCCTGTGGCGGTGACGAATCGGCAAGCATCGGCATCATCGGTGGTGCAGACGGCCCCACAGCCATTATTGTGACGGGACCCGATACGGAAGAGGAAGCAGAGAATTTACTTGACGCGGACGGGTGGTATTACAGCGCCGAGGACGTGGCGTTATACCTGTATCTGTACGGCTGTCTGCCCGAAAACTTCATCACCAAAAACGAGGCCCGTGAGCTGGGCTGGGAAGGCGGCAGCGTGGAAGACTATGCTCCCGGCTGCGCCATCGGCGGTGACAAATTCGGAAACCGCGAGGGCTTGCTGCCCAAGGCAGAGGGTCGTCAGTATTATGAGTGTGACATTGATACGGATGGAAAAAACAGCCGCGGTGCAAAGCGCATTGTATATTCCAATGACGGTCTGATTTATTACACCGATGACCATTATGAAAGCTTTACACTGCTGTATGGGGAGGACTGAGCATGGTTATTGAACTGAAGGGAAGCCTTATGACAGACCGTGCAGCGATCCATGACTGTTTGCAGGCACAACTGCAGCTGCCGCACTATTACGGGCGGAATCTGGATGCATTGTTTGACCTGCTGACGGAGCGCACCGAAGCCACAGAAATTATGGTGACGGAGTGGGAAGAACTGGAGGTACATCTGGGCGGCTACGCAGCGGCACTGATGGACACCCTGTACGATGCGGCAAAGGAAAATCCCGCACTGAAAATTCAAGTGAAATAAGAAAAACGCAGAAGCAGTTCGCTTCTGCGTTTTTTGTTTTAAAAAAGCTTTAGCCATTGATTGAGCTTCCGTACTGTTCTGTAGAGAGGCCCCTCCAGCTCCTTACGGGCATTTTTCAATTCCTTACGGATTTCGATGCCCTGGGGACAATGCTTTTCGCATTTCCCGCATTCGATGCAATTGGAAGCGGAGGTGGGCTGTTGACGAAGTGCAGTACACATGACATAGTCAAACAAACCCCAGAATTTTCCATCGGAATAGCGGCGGTTGTATGCGGCAAAGGTGCCGGGGATATCCACATTCCTTGGGCAGGGGGTGCAGTAGCCGCAGCCTGTGCAGCCGACCTTCATTTTGGCATTGATGGCATCTACTACAGCCTTCAGCATGGCTTCCTCTGCTTCGCCGAAGTCTCCGACGGATGCTTCGGATGCGGTCATCACATTTTCCAGCACCATATCCATGGAGTTCATGCCCGACAATACCACAGTGACCTCGGGCTGATTCCACAGCCAGCGGAAGCCCCACTGAGCGGGGGTGTATTGGAGGGGATGGTTTGCCATGATGCGCTTTGCCTCGTCGGGCAGGAATTTTACCAGTCTGCCGCCGCGCAAAGGCTCCATGATCATGACGGGAAGTCCTTTTGCGTGGGCGTATTGCAGACCCTTTCTGCCTGCCTGAGAATGTTCGTCCAGATAATTATACTGAATCTGGCAGAAGTCCCAGTCGTATGCATCTACCAGTTGACAGAACATATCGGAATTGCCGTGGTAGGAGAAGCCTACCTGTCCGATGACACCGCTTTTCTTTTTCTCTTCCAGCCACCGCTCAATGCCCAGAGCCTTCAAACGTTCCCATGTGTCGATGTCCGTCAGCATATGCATCAGATAGTATTCCACATGGTCGGTACGCAGCCGTTTCAGTTCTTCGCTTAAATAGGTTTCTATGCTGTCGGTATTTTTGATGAGGTAGTGAGGCAGCTTGGTTGCAATGTTGATTTGATCGCGGATGCCGTTCTTTTCCACGATTTCACCGAAAGCGGCTTCACTGCCCGGATAGATATATGCGGTGTCAAAATAGTTGACCCCTGCATTGTATGCGGCCAAGATTTCCCGTTCGGTTTCTTCCATATTGATTTTGCCCAGGGTCTGGGGCAGACGCATCAAGCCGAAGCCCAGTGCGGACAGCTGATTGCCGTATTTATCGGAACGGTATTTCATGAAGAATCCTCCTTGTGGTTAGTCTTGATGCATTTCCAGACGGGAATAGTAATATACACCGCCCAGAATCAAAATACAGCCGATGACTTGCAGCAGCTTTGGCATCTCGCCAAACAGAAGTCCTGCGAAAATCGCAGCTACAACGGGCTCGCACAGTTTGGAGGCGGAGACAAAGGCAGGGGAGAAATATTTCAGACACCAACTGAAAATACTGTGACCCAGAATGGTGGAGAACACCGCCAGAAGCAAACCGACAATGACAGCACTCCAACCATAGGTAAACAGATTGTAGTCCTGCACAATGCACATGCCAACCAGCATAGCGGCACAGGCGATGTAAACTACGTAAGTATAGGCAGTGGTGGAGACGGTCTCCCGCACAATTCGACCGATGAGGGTATACACGGCCACGGCGGTGGCTGCCAGCAATGCAAGGAAGTCGCCATACAAATGTGTGCCGCCGCCGGAGTCAGCCAGTGCAATCAATGCGCTGCCTGCAAAAGTAATCAGAATGGCAGCGATGGCTTTGCCTGTGAGTTTTCCGTGGAGAAACAGACAGAAGCCCAGTGCGACCCAAATGACCTCGGTGCAGACAATGGTGGTGGAGCTTGCCACGGAGGTGTGCTGCAGGGATTCAAACCAGACGGCAAAGTGCACTGCCAGAAACAGCCCGCTGACACAGCTGAGCAGAAGATTTCGTTTCGTCATGTTTTTTAGCTCTTCTTTGACATCGGAGTTGAACCCCACAGCAGGGGTCATCAGAATGACCGTCCAAAGCAGGCGAAAGGCTGCGGTCACAGCGGACGGTGCGTTGGAGTACTTAACGAAGATGGATGACAGGGAAATGCCGATGACGCCGATGACAATCATGGTCATGGGGTGCTTTTCAAAATATCTCATGTGTCACCGCCTGTATCATAGGGGTGGTCTGCGGGAGAAATGTGGTCGGCAGCCCATTGATTGTAATTGTCTCTGTAGAAATTGCGGTATTCTTCAAAGCTCATAGAGCGGTCAGAGGTCAAAAGCTCCATTTTAACTCCAAACAGATACACCATCACACCCATTTCTTTCAGTCCGTTTCGCAGATAGAACTGCTTTCTGCGGATGCGCATGTCCAAATCGTCACAGTCTTCGAATACGGTTTCGATTTCACCAAACACGGTTTTGGGAGAGTAGTGTTTAATGACAGCGTTGAGAATAGCGGAGCCGTACCCTTTTCCGCGGAGATGTTTGTCCATGGCAAAATAGTCCAGCAGAATGGAATCGGTGCCGTTGATGGTAATGGCGATGCCTACGAATTTGCCGTCGTCACTGCAGTACCAAACGTCGGTCGTCCCTTTTCGGTACATGCTTGTAATCATGGAAAAGGGTTTTCGCTCGCTGACGGGAAATGCGGAGCAATATAAACGGTAAATTTTGAACCACTGCAGCAGGGACTGCGGTCTGTTCAAAGAAATATTCGGATTCATGTGTGAGTCACCTCGACAACCATTGTAACCTTGCGGGAATGAGATGTCAATTTTGTATATGTGCTGTCATACGGGAGAAGCTATTTCGGAGGTGATGAAATGGAAGAGTATCGTTATAATGAAAAAGCCGTTTCCGAAGTGTATCCCGTTATCGACAATGATTTAGCTCGGGATAATGTGGAGAATGACTTGCCCGCAGCGGATTTGCAGGATGTATGAGGGTGACAATGGACCAAAACAGTATTTGGACGCAGACTGCAAAACTGCCGAAATTTCCGGCACTCCCTCATGATTTGAAAACGGACGTGCTGGTAATCGGCGGAGGAATTGCGGGAATTCTGTGTACCTATTATTTACAACGCGCAGGCGTAGACTGTGTCCTTGTGGAGGCAAACCGTATCTGCAGCGGTATCACCCAAAACACGACCGCAAAAATAACGGCACAGCACGGGATGATCTATCATAAAATTGCCCGACGATACGGGACGGATGCCGCAAAACAATATTGGCAATCCAACGAGCGGGCATTGGCAGAGTATCGCAAACTGTGTGAGAACATTGACTGTGATTTTGAGGAACAGAGAAATTATGTCTATTCCGTTGCTGATTTGAAGCTGGCGGAGCGGGAACTGCGGATTCTTCGGGAAATCGGAGCAGATGCGGAGCTTGTGACTTCGTTGCCCCTGCCGTTTCCCATTGCAGGAGCCGTGTGTGTTCCGAAACAGGCGCAGTTCCATCCACTGAAGTTTGTCGCGGAAATTTCCAAAGATCTGCGCATTTATGAGCGTACCAAGGTGCGAGAACTGATGCAAGGGAAGGCAATCACGGACAGAGGCACGATCACTGCGGACAAGTTTCTGATTACGACTCATTTTCCGCTGCTGAATAAACACGGACTGTATTTTATGAAGCTGTATCAACACCGCTCCTATGTGCTGGCATTGAAGGACGCACCCGTAATGGATGGAATGTATGTGGATGACGATGCAAAGGGAATGTCCTTTCGCAGACACAACGACCTGCTTTTGTTAGGCGGAGGCGGTCATCGTACTGGAAAGCAAGGGGGAAACTGGCGGGAATTGCGGTTGTTTTGCGTACGGCATTATCCTCAGAGCAGGGAGTTGGCGCACTGGGCGGCTCAAGACTGTATGACGCTGGACGGTCTGCCGTATATTGGAACATATTCCAAGGCAACGGAAAACCTGTATGTAGCAACGGGCTTCCATAAATGGGGCATGACTGCGTCCATGGTGGCGGCCGAACTGCTTACGGACTTAATTCTGGAGAAGGACAATCCGTACGAGCAGTTGTATTCTCCGTCGAGAACCATGATCCATCCGCAGCTGTTTTTGAACAGTGCGGAAGCGGTGAAAAGTATTCTGACACCTACCGTCCCCAGATGCCCCCATATGGGATGTGCGCTGAAATATAACAAGGCAGAACACAGTTGGGACTGTCCGTGCCATGGTTCCAGATTTACAAGCGACGGCGAACTGATTGATAATCCGGCTACGGATGATATGACCTAATGCGGCACACTTCAAAACAATTGTTTTGAGGTGTGCTTTATCTGTTTCGGAGAATTGACGGTGGCATAATATCGTGATATTATATGCGTAGAGGTGATACAATGGCTTCCACAAAAGAATATCTGGATTATGTACTGGACTGCTTAAGAGACTGTGACGGGATTTCTTATCGCGGGATGATGGGAGAGTACATTCTCTATTATAACGGCAAGGTGTTTGGCGGGATTTACGATGACCGCTTTTTGGTGAAGAGTGTGCCTGCCTCTGAAGAACTGCTTGGAGATGCAATACCCGAGCTTCCTTATGAAGGGGGAACTGCCATGCTTCCCGTTGCATC
>JAFQPT010000064.1 GCA_017411665.1 Oscillospiraceae bacterium
ATTGTATGCGATGAGCCGGTTTCTGCATTGGACGTTTCCGTTCAGAATCAGATTTTGAATCTAATGAAGGAAATTAAACAGCAGTACGGTTTGACTTATCTTTTTATCAGCCATGACCTTTCTGTTGTCAGATTTATTGCTGACAGAGTTTGTGTGATGTTCCTCGGAAAGCTGTGTGAACTGGGGGATACGGAGACAATTTACAATCATCCGCTGCACCCCTATACGAAGTTCCTGCTGGATGCGATTCCCAAGGCTGATCCTCACCAGCGCAGAGCATCTCGCTTGCTGTTGAGCGGTGAACTGCCCAGCCCGGTCAATCCGCCTTCCGGCTGTCGATTCCATACACGCTGCCCCTATGCAACGGCTGACTGTGCACGCGTTGAGCCGGAAATGCACGAAGTAGAAGGACGCATGGTAGCTTGTCACCTGTACGGATGAGGTAAGTGCTGTGAAACATATTCGATATTTCGACGGACATTGTGATACGATTTATCGCTGTTATGTAACTGGCGAGGGGATGCGCTCCAATGGCGGTCACATTGCTTTGGATCGAATTGATGGGTTTGATTCCTATGCACAGATGTTTACTTTCTTCTGGGACGCTGATGAAGCGCCTGCTCGTGGGATGCTGGCGGTTGCAAAGGAAATGTATGTACTGTTCCAAAATCAGCTCCAGCTCAATTCCGACTGTTTGATTCATTGCCGCAGTACAGCGGATGTTTTGAAGTGTGCGGGAAAGGGGAAGGTATGCGCCCTTCTTTCTGTTGAAGGTGCTGATCTTTTGGATTGTGATCCCGACAATATTGAACTGGCTCAGCAGTGGGGTGTGAAACTGATCAATCCTACCTGGAATTGTTCCAATGCGCTCAGCGGGTCCCACTGCAGAGATAATCACAGAGGATTATCTGACGTGGGTCGTGCTTTTGTGAAACAGGCGGAACAGGCGAACATTTTGATGGATGTGTCTCATTTGTCTCAGAAAGGGTTCTGGGATCTTGTCGAGATGACCTCCAGGCCTATTGTTGCATCTCACTCTAATTCCCGCAGCGTATATGAACACAGCAGAGGCTTGACGGATGACCAGTTTAGAGCGGTTTGTGAAACAGGCGGAGTTGTGGGCTTGAATTTTTATTCCGGCTTTGTCGGGACTCATCCCACAATGGACATGCTGATTCGTCATCTGGAACATTTTTTGGAGCTTGGCGGGGAAAAGCATGTTGCAATTGGTGGCGATCTGGATGGATGTGATGAGACCGTCATCGGAATCAATGGTGTTCAGGATGTGCCGAAATTGTGGATGGATTTGAAAGAAAAAGGCTATTCCGATCAGCTTCTGGATGATTTGTTCTGGAATAACTGGCTGAGATTGTTTTAAAAATAGGAAAGAGCAAGTCTCTTTCCTATTTTTTTGTTTTGATTCTGTCGATTTCTGCATGGAGGATTCTCTTGACAAACCATGTGTGAATCCATATAATAGTAAAGCTAATTATTTCGGGGTATAGCGCAGATGGTAGCGCGCTTGGTTCGGGTCCAAGAGGCCGTGGGTTCGACTCCCGCTACTCCGACCACGTCGTCGCAGGCGTTTTGTTTGCGACGACGTTTTTCTGCGAAAAAATATCGTCTTTACATTGTTTTAACGTCTTTACGGAGGTATTTCTGTGGTTCAGCAGATTAAATCTTTTATTGCAAAAGAAACAGTCTTGTGCATTGCTGCATTGTGCGCTGTCTGCACGATGTTTCTGGTTCCCCCTGACCATGAATATTTGGGATATATTGACTTTCGTGTTTTGTGCCTGCTGCTGTGCTTGATGGCGGTTGTGGGCGGATTTAAGAGTGTTGGTGCGTTTCAGACTCTGACTTATCAGATGCTCAGTCGTGTTCATAATGGACGAGCATTGAGCGTTACGCTGGTTCTGCTGCCGTTTTTCAGTTCCATGCTTGTAACCAATGACGTGGCGCTGATCGTCTTTATTCCTTTTACACTGTCTCTGCTGGATCAGTTGGGCTGCAATCGTTATATGATTCCCATTATTGTTCTGCAAACCATTGCTGCCAATCTCGGCAGTATGGCAACCCCTGTAGGCAATCCTCAGAACCTGTACCTGTATGCAGCTTATAATATGAGTGCTGCTGACTTTTTCTCGGTTACGCTGCCACTGACAGGCATTAGCCTTCTTGCATTGATTGCTGCTGCTTACCCTGCACTGCCTAAGGTACTGCCGGAACAGAAGCTGGAAAATGAAAAAATCACAAGCGTGAAAAAGATGCTGGTGTATGCGGCACTGTTTATGGTGTGTCTGTTGACTGTCTTCCGTGTGATTCCTTATGTTTTGACTACAATTCTGATTGTGGCAGTTCTTGCGGTTTCTGACCGTAAGCTGTTTAAAGAAATTGACGTGATGCTTCTGATTACGTTTGTCTGTTTCTTCGTTGTGTCTGAAAATCTGGGTCGCATGGATGTGATTCGTGATTTCCTGCAGAGTGTGTTGGGGAATAATACACTGCTGACTGCTGTTGGGACAAGCCAGATTATCAGCAATGTACCCGCAGCGGTATTGCTGTCCGGTTTTACCGACCAGTGGCGTGAAATGCTTGCAGGCGTGAATATTGGTGGCCTTGGGACTCCCGTTGCCTCTTTGGCAAGTTTGATTACCTTGAAGTTCTACGTTCGTTGGCCAGGTGCTCAGATTCTGAAGTTTATGGGTGTATTTACTTCTGCAAATCTTGCAGGTCTGGGAATTCTGCTGATGATTCCCATGTTTCTGTTTTAATATCTGAAATAAGAAAAAGACCGTCCATAGACGGTCTTTTTTGCTTATTTCAGATAAAATACCTTGAATATATATAATTCTAAGAGCGGATGCGAATTTTAGTACAGGGGTAACAAATTCAATTGATTTCTATGCAAGGGCTTTCATACATTACACTGAGGATGAACATGGTAATTATAATTTTGAATAACAGCATATTCCTGAGCCCGGTAATGCTTTTCTCGAATATGAGGATGATATATTGTATTATAAAGGAACCCACGACATGTTCATTCTTAAAATTAAGACGATAAAATGATTATATAAGAATATAGTTTAAAAGAACATTTGATAATAAAGCCACACAATGCAAATCACATTGTGTGGCTTTGTTCTATTCTTGTACGGCTTGTTCATACAATGACCTGTGAGGGGGAATTGATTTGAATCATTGGAAAGTATATGTTTCGTCAGCGGTGTTCGTTACGGTTACAATATTAAAACTGCTCCTACCCGAGCAGACTGCGTATGCCAGGCAGGAAGTGGTGGAGCTGATTGACATGGATATAGACTATCGCGAAATTGCGGTGCAGGTGGGAAAGGTTGTGACGGACGATTCCGTACAGCAGGTATTCGATTATTTGCAGGACAAATCGAACGAGGTGTTCGGAGAAACGGTAACAATTCCCGAAGTTACCCCTGCATTGGAATGCACTCCTATACCTACGTTGATTGTGCCTCCTACTCCAACTGAATCATATGTGCAAGCGCAGGAACCACCTCAAAATGTTCTTGCCGCGGTTGAAGCATTTCAAAGCTCTCAGGAGGCTTATGTAGGTTATGCGACACCGGAAACCGTATCATACGCAAATCTGATCATTCCTTTTTCGTACAGCAGTCCCATTTCCGGAGTGAAGTCATCGGGCTTTGGATACCGAGTTCATCCGATTGAGGGAGAAGTTCGATTTCACTACGGAACGGACTATGCCGCAGAGGAAGGAACTCCGATTACCGCTTTCGCGGATGGGCAGGTCAGTATGACGGGGTATGAAAAAGGGTATGGAAACTTTGTGGAAATCACCCATGCGGATGGATGGAAGACCTTGTATGCCCATTGCAGTGAAGTAAATGTGAACTGGTATCAGAATGTGAAGATGGGAGACGTGATTGCGTTGGCGGGTGCAACAGGGGAGACAACAGGGCCGCATTTACACTTGGAGCTGATGCATGATGGATTCTATACGAATCCGGAGTTTTTCTTCTGATGAGAAAGTACCTACAGATGTTCGAAATTCATCCGAGCGGATGGCTGATGCTGTCTGTATTATTCTTTTTTGCGGATTTGGATGAGTTTTTAATTGTAATATGCTGTGTTCTTGTTCATGAAACGGGGCATCTGCTTGCTTTACGGCTGTTTAAAATTTCTGTACGGCGGATTACCTTAAATTTCACCGGGGTTATTATATGGTATCACGAATTTTGCTTGTTTGGATTTCGAGAAGCTGTTGTTGCGATGGCAGGTCCGTTGCTCGGGCTGTGTTTCGGAATAGTATGTTCCTATGTAGGGAACCTGTTTGATTGGGAACTGTTCTATTTAATGGCCGGTTGCAATACGATTTTGTCGTTGTTTAATTTGTTGCCTGCAAAGCCGCTGGATGGATGGCGATGTATTCATGCGCTTTGGCCAAATGCAGCTTATGTTCTCAGTGTATGTACAGCAATTACTGTTGCCATGGTTGGTGTATGGTTGATGTATGAAGGATACGGAACTGCGTTGGCAATTATGGGGATTATACTGCTGCGACAGGAACCATTCGAATATGATGGAAGAATTCGTAAACGCAGTACATATCGAAAAGACGCTTATTGAAAGAGGCGTCTTTTTGCAATGTTCGTATACTTGCCAAACGAATCGTGTTATTGTAAAATATATAAGTTAAAGATAAATGCTCCCACAATAACTGTGGATCTAATAGGAGTAGATACTATGGATAAAAGACTGGAACGCATTCTGCCGAAGGTGCAGAAGCCGGCACGCTATACCGGCGGCGAGTACAATCAAATCATGAAAAATAAAGAGGATGTAGACCTGCGCATGGCATTCTGCTTCCCTGATACCTATGAAATCGGCATGTCTAATATTGGGCTGCGTATTCTCTATGGTGTGACCAATAATATGCCCGGTGTCTGGTGTGAACGTGTGTTTGCGCCTTGGGGGGACATGCGCGACGAGATGCGCAAGGCGGGAATTCCTTTGTATGCGCTGGAAAGCGGTGACCCTGTATCCGAATTTGATGTAATCGGGTTCTCTATTGGCTATGAAATGGCATATACTACTGTTCTGGATATGCTGGATATGTCCGGTATCCCTTTGCACAGCAGTGAACGTACAGACCTTGTACCCTTGGTATTTGCCGGCGGCACTGCTTGTGTAAATCCCGCTCCCATGGCAAAGTTTATGGACTTGATGATCATTGGCGAAGGGGAAGAGGTCAATGTAGAGGTTTTGGAACTGTTCCGCAAGGCTCGTAATGAAGGCTGGAGCAAGCAGGAGTTCCTCATTGCCGCATCCCAAATTCAGGGTGTATATGTTCCGTCTTTGTATGAAGAGGTTTACGATGAAGATGGGACTCTTGCTGCAATCAATGCGCTGCATGGAGCACCCGAAAAGGTCACCAAGCGCATCATTGAGGACATGGACAGTGTGTATTTCCCCACCAATCCCATTGTTCCTTCTACCGAAATCGTACATGACCGTGTCAATGTAGAACTGTTCCGCGGCTGTATCCGCGGCTGCCGATTCTGTCAGGCCGGTTATGTTTATCGTCCTGTACGCGCAAAGAAGCCCGAAACCGTTGCAAGACAGGGGATCGAACTGCTGAAGAACACAGGTTATCAGGAAGCTACCCTGATGAGCCTTTCTTCCAGTGACTACCGTCCCTTGGCACAGGTTTGCGACGAAATGCTGGAGTGGTGCGAGCCTCGCAGCTGCAGCCTGTCTTTGCCTTCTCTGCGTGCGGATAATTTCTCTATGGATATTATGAGCCGTCTGCAGAAGGTGCGTAAGGGTGGTCTGACCTTTGCGCCCGAAGCAGGCAGTCAGAGGCTGCGTGATGCGATTAATAAGAACGTAAAGGAAGAAG
>JAFQPT010000065.1 GCA_017411665.1 Oscillospiraceae bacterium
CTGATGTTCAGATATTCCAGATTGACCAGACCGGACAGGTTCTGCATATCTTCGTTTGTCAGCTTGCGGTTGGAGAAGATTTCCAGGAAGGTCAGCTTGGTGCAGTCCTTGATGCCGGAAATGTCTTCCAGCGTGCCGTGTGCCAGAATCAGAACTTCAATATCCTTCAGATTCTTCAGGAATTCCAGATGGGTGAAGTTGTTGTGACCCAGGTCCATGTACTTGATGCCGCGCAGGTGAACAAAGTCAACGATCTGCTTGTCCATCAGACCGCCGATGGTCCACAGCTTGTAGTTGTCGGTCATGCAGTCGAATACACTGTAGAAAATACGCCAGTGGATTTCAATATCGGGGAAGTCTTCACGCAGCTGTGCCATTGCTTCGTCGGAGGTGCCGCAGTCATCCAGCTTCAGATAAGTCAGATTATACATGAAGGGCAGAATCTTACGAATCTGTGCCAGACCGTTATCACCGATGTACTTGCGTTCCCAAATCAGACTGGTCATGTCAGTGGTGATGTGCTGACCCAACAGGTCCAGTTCATAAGTAATCTGTACGTTGGGGTAGGCTGCCTGCAGCTTCAGAACATCGTCAACAGACAGATTGGTATGGCCGTCAGCGGTCATCAGATTGATGAACTTGACGTTGCCCAGAGGCTTGATGGCTTCGATGGTGCTGTCCAGCTGGTCGGGAGTCAGATAAGACAGGTCCAGCTCAGTGGTGGACAGTGCGTAAGAGGTGCCCAGCACGTTGATGTGGGTGTGGTTGATGGCAGCGTTGACAAAAGAGGTCTGCAGCTCTTCCAGCTCTTCAGCGGTCAGTGCCAGACTGCCCAGCTCAATTTCGGTGACAGCCTGCAGATATGCGGACTGTTCAATGAGGCTCTTGGTCTGGGGAACGCTGTCCAGAGTGACGGAAGTGGTTTTGTCGGTCAAAACCAGAGGCTCGTCACCGCCTTCGATGATAACAGAGTAGAAGACATTTACATAAGGATGTTCTTCCATAAAATCTTTGATTTCGTCATAGGGTACGCCGGTCATGTCCTGATTCAGATAACGATAACCGAAAAATACACCTGCGGCTGCAATGGCGAGGATCAGCACCAGCACCAGCAGCACTTTGGCCAGTTTCTTCATTACGGGATTCCCTCCAATGATATCCAAAAAACGCGGATATTCTTCCAAATTCTATATTAAATGTGAAAAGACGTGACATCAATTATACCCTATGAAAAATATGGGTGTCAATGATTTTTACAGCCTTTTCATAAGGAAATATCTCTGTTATAATGTAGAAAACAAATGTATTCGGAAGGAGTGCGTTTTATGAAAATCATCGGTATTTGCGGAAGCCCCAGAAAAAAGGGAAATTCGGCGGAAATGCTGGAGTCGGCCCTGGCAGGGGCGTTGGCACAGGGGGCGCAAACGGAGAGAATTGATTTGTTTGATCTGCAGTATTCCGGCTGTCGCAGCTGCTTCGCCTGCAAGCGTCTGGGTGGTGAAAGCTTTGGTCGATGTGCATTGCGGGATGATCTGACGGAGGTACTGGAGAAGATTTTGACTGCGGATGCAGTCATCATTGCCACACCCCTGTACTTCGGAGAAGTGCCCGGTGCGGTACGCAATCTGTTTGAACGCCTGTGGTTCCCGGGAATGCAGTATTCCAAAAGCTTTGCAAGCGCCTATCAAAAACGGGTAAAGGTTGGCTTGATTTACACGATGAATGTTCCTGACGGGAAAATGTATATGAATGTTATGACCGGTCATGCCCGGAATTTCATGATGCTGTTGGGGCAGACTGAGGTGCTTACCGCAGAGGATACCAAGCAGTTTGATGACTACTCCCTGTATGCCAGCGAACTGTTTGATGCGGCAGCCAAACAGTACCGCCATGAAACGGTATTCCCGAAGGAATGTGCCGGAGCTTACGATCTGGGGCGGCGTCTGGCGTCCAATTGAAAATAATCTATTGCCGTACTGTAAACCCTGCAGTACGGCTCTTTTTATTTTTGAAAAAATGTGATACAGTGAATGAAACTATTTTGAGGAGAACTGCTATGGTTTCCATTTACGGTACCTTTGGCCCTGCCTGCTGTGAGCAGGGGATATTGGAAGAAATGTTTCGGGCAGGCATGACGGGCATGCGCTTGAATCTGTCGCATACAAGTCTGGAGGAAAGTGCGGCATGGGTTGCAGCCTTTCATGCAGCAGCGGATGCAGCGGGGGTACAGCCCGAGCTGCTGATTGACATGCAGGGGCCTGAACTGCGCATCGGTGTACTTCCCACGGCACTGAACTTGAGTCAGGGCGACACGGTCGTGCTGGGTCGGGGAGGAATCCCTGTGCCCGATGCAGTGATGCCCGAGCTGAATGCGGGAGACGAGGTTGTGTTGGATGACGGAAAAATCAGTGTCCGTATCACGGAAAACTGCGGCAGTTATGCGGCTGCGGAGGTTATGCGCGGCGGTGTGCTCACAAGCCGCAAGAGCATCAAGCTGAAAAATCCCGATGCGGTGGTGGAATTGCCTGTGCTTACAGACCATGACATTTCCAATGTCCGTCTTGCGGCGCAATACGGGGTTACGGGTCTGATGCAGCCCTTTGTCCGCAGCGGAGAGGAGCTGCACCGTGTGCGTGAGTCGCTGAGGGAAAACGGCGGCGAGCATGTAAAAATCTATGCGAAAATCGAAAATATGCAGGGAGTTTCCAATCTGGAGGATATTCTGCCTTTTGCGGATGTGGTGATTATTGCGCGGGGAGATTTGGGCAATGATATGGAGCTTTGGGAGCTGCCGGGCGTCCAGAAAGACATTTCTGCGCTTTGCAGAGCCCACAACAAGCCTTTTGTGGTGGTGACCCAGATGCTGGCTTCCATGGAGCGCAGTCCTGTGCCTACCCGTGCGGAGGTGTCCGACATTTTCAATGCGGTCACAGACGGTGCATGCGGTGTGATGGTCACCGGGGAGACTGCTGTGGGCAGCTATCCTGTGGAGGCAATCCGCTATCTGGCCAATACGGCGCGGTCTGCCTCTGAGCGTCTTGAAAAATAACGGAAATCGCGGTATGATACATATGGGCAGATATGTGCCCTATGAATGATTGTAACAGAGCGATTGAAATAAGGAACTTTCTATGATCAAAGTTGAAAATTTATCTTTCGGCTTCCCCAATGTGGAGCTGTATCGGGATGTATCCTTCACGCTGGAATACGGACAGCACTGCGCCTTCATCGGCAGCAACGGCACCGGCAAGACCACGCTGATTGAAATGATCCTGAATCCCGACAAGTTTATGTATGACGGGAAAATTATCCGAGATGAGAGCTGGCGCGTGGGGTATGTCAACCAGTTTGATAAGGCGGATAAAGACCGTGACGTGACTGTATTCGAATTTCTCAGCGAGGATTTTTTGCGCAATCAGCGGGAATCCGAGCAGGTGTGCGAGGAAATGGCGACTGCGGAAGATCTGGAGCCTCTGCTGGAGCGGTATCAGCAGCTGCTGGACGAATTCCAGGCGATGGACGGGGACAATTACGAAACCAATATCCGCAAACAGCTGAAGCTGGCGGGCATGAGCCATCTGGAGCATTTGGGCATTTCCGCACTCAGCGGCGGGGAATATAAGCTGCTGCAGGTCATCAAGGAGATGCTGAACGCACCCGACCTGCTGGTTATGGACGAGCCCGATGTATTTCTGGATTTTGAAAACCTTAACGGCCTTGTTGGGGTCATCAATGCGTACAAGGGCACTCTGCTGGTGGTTACCCACAACCGCTATCTGCTGCACCACTGCTTCGATAAAATTCTGCATCTGGAGGACACGGATGTACAGGAGTTTGACGGGAATTACATTTCCTATAACTTTGCTCTGCTGCTGAAGAAAATCGAGCTGCAGGAGCAGGCTATAAAGGAAGAGGCGGAAATCGAGCGCACCAGAGAACTGGTGGAACGTCTGCGTGACGATGCCACGGAGGTGGACAGCGCCACCCGCGGCCGATTCCTGCATGCGAAGGTCAGCCAGCTGGCACGACTGGAGGCTCGCCGCATCAAGGCACCGTTTGTGGATATCCGTCAGCCTGTGGTGCATTTGCCCGACGTGGCAGTCCCGCGGGAAATCAATCCTGAAGACCGCAATGTAATGCTGCGGGTAGAGGATTATCAGGTTGCCTTCGATGAGCTGCTGCTGGAAAATGTGAGCTTTGAGCTGCGGGAAGGGGAGAAGGTCGCCATCGTCGGGCCCAACGGTACCGGCAAGACTACCCTGCTGCGGGACATCTTCAAAAACAATCACACCGCCATTACCATCAATGATGGGGTGGAGGTTGGATTTTTGAGCCAGCTGCACGGTGAAATGCTCAATGAGGAAAACACGGTTTTGGAAGAATTCTTTGAACTGGGCTTCCCTGACCGAGAGTCCATCGAAAAGCATTTGAATAAGTATTGCTTCAATCCCGACCATCTTGACAGTCGCATTATGGTGCTCAGCGGCGGCGAAAAGAATCTGCTGCAGCTTGCGAAAATCGATGTGACCAAGGCAAATATGCTGCTTTTGGACGAACCCACCAGCCATCTGGACACCTACGCTCAGATTGCACTGGAGGAAGCTGTTTCCAATTATAAGGGCACGGTGCTGATGGTGTCGCATGATTTCTATAATATAGTCAACTGCGCGGACTATGTACTGTATGTAGAGGATAAGTCCATCCGCCGCATGCGTATCCGTACCTTCCGTAAAAAGATTTATGCAAATCACTTCAGCAAAGACTATCTGGAACTGGAATTGAAGAAGAAGGAACTGGAAACTCAGATTGCAAAGCATCTGCAGGATAGTCAGTTTGAAGCAGCGGGAGAGCTGTGTGAGAAACTGGAAGAAATCATCCGGATGATGAATCGTGTGAAGTAATAGTTAAGCGAAAATAACAGAGGATGTTTTCAAAGACAGCCTCTGTTATTTTTTTATCGAAAGAATATACGTGAAAATGAGAAAAAATAGGATATTTTCGTCATTATTATTCAGGAAAATAATTTAAAAAAGAACGAAGAACAGGATGAAATCCTAATAATTGAAAAGGAAAAGATTAGGGTATTTAACGCGTTAAAGGACAAAAACTGGACATATTACACAAAAAAACGAATTGAAACTTAGTTTTCTTCAAATTCGTTGACAGTTTGTTCTTTTTCATGTACAATTTCACTGACGTAAACTTTCTGTGAAAATTCTGTAATAAAATCGTGAATGTTTGCAGGAGGGGAAAAACAAAATAATGTCCGAGAAACGGATGGAGTCAGATATCCGCTTCATGGAGATGCGACGCAGAGCTCTGCGTCGTGCTTTATTTTATAAAGCACGATAGGGATTAGGTGCCACAGCTTTATGAAGTGTGTATATAGACTGCAGTTCGTGTTCAAGGACGAAATAAGAAGGAGAAATCATCATGAAAAAGTTTTTGGCTCTGATCCTGGCTCTGATCATGTGCATGTCTCTGGTAGCTTGCGGCGGCGGTAACGACGCAGCAGCTGACGAAGACTTCCACATCGACATCAAGTTCTCCAACGTTTTCCAGCCTGAAGAAATGAACGGCAAGGCTTCCGAAATGCTGGCAGAAATGATCACCGAACGCACCGGCGGCGCTGTAGAAGTTACCTACTACGGCCAGAACCAGCTGGACTGCTACGGCGACTCCGTTGCTCAGGCTAACATGGGCGCAAACTGGATGGGTCTGGAAGAACCCTCTCTGTTTGCTGACTACGTTGGTGACTGCGCAGTTCTGATCGGTCCCATGCTGTACTCTTCCAACGAAGAATACAACTACGTAATGGAATCCGACATCGTTAAGGACATCTGCGATCGTCTGGCATCCGAACACAACATCAAGATTCTGGACACTCACTACAGCTTCGGCTTCCGCTCCGTTTGCACCAACAAGGTTGTTACCAAGCCCGAAGATCTGAACGGCATGGTTCTGCGTGCAACCTCCTCCGCTCTGTTTGCTAAGACTCTGGAATGCCTGGGCGCAACTCCTCAGGCTATGGGCTTCACCGAAGCTATCTCCGCAATGTCTAACGGCGTTGTACAGGGCTACGAAGGCTCCGTTTCCACTCACAAGGATACCGGCGTTTACGAATTCATTCACAATGTTGCTCTGACCAACCACCTGATCGCTACCCGTTGGCTGTTCATCTCCAACAACGTTTGGGAACAGATCCCCGCTGAATATCAGGAAATCATTCTGGAATGCGCAGTAGAATGCGGCGTATGGGAACAGAATGCAGTTGCTGACTCCGAAGCAGAAATGATCGCTTTCCTGGAAGCAAACGGCACCACCTACAACGAAGTTGACCTGGATGCTTTCAC
>JAFQPT010000066.1 GCA_017411665.1 Oscillospiraceae bacterium
AATGTACCACATCCAATGGGTTGTTTTTCTGCCGTTTTTGATTTCTCTCAGTGCGCGTGCATAATCATTGCGGTGTGCTTTTGTAAAACGGGATAAATCGTATGTTTGGGTCATAGGGATTCTCCTTAAACTTATCGAAATATAGTTAACGGGTTGATGCGTTATATGTTGTTGTGGAAATAATAAAGGATTTGGGTTTGAGTATCAAATAAGTAAATATTATACCTTACAAGTGATGTATGACCATCACTCCATGTGTGTTCCTCAGAATCAATATAGAAATAATCTTCAGAGTCAATGATGCAGCGGTCAAAATCGTAATTTACAACAACTTCGCTCAAAGGCTCACTATTTTTAATCGTTTCAATCCATACCTCAAAATCATCCAAATGTGTATTAATTGTTTCAAAATCGGTTTCTTGGATTTTCTTTAAATATGTATTTTCCGTAACCTTAGTAGAAGTATAATAGTATTTCGCATAATCAGTATAGTCTTGAAATCCTCCTGAAGTGAAGAAATCACGATTGTTATATTTTCCCAAGGAAGTGACTACATCATCTTTTGGTGCTGCACCAATAAAAATGCTTAGTACAAATGCAAAGAAGATTATTACGAATATTATTGCCTTAGTTATAAAAGAAAAAACATTTATAACAAGCACCTCCGATTCAAGTTTGTAGGTCAATTCTCCTTTGATTGTGAGTCCTTCGACGAAAGAGAAATACGAATATAATAGTTGCTTTATTCCCTACGTAAACAGACAACCGTTTCCACATGATGTGTACGGGGGAACATGTCCACTGCGGTGCCTTTGGTGATGTGATAACCCTTTTCACCAAGCAGCTTTACGTCACGTGCCAGTGTGGCCGGATCGCAAGAAACATATACAATACGATGAGGATTCATATCCACAATATTTTGCAGTGCTTCGGGATACATGCCTTTGCGGGGAGGGTCAACCACAATGCAGTCGGGAGCGATGCCGCGATCCTTGAAGGACTGTGCCGCAGCAGCGGCATCCGCGCAAATAAACTCGGTATTGGTTACGTTGTTACGCAGTGCATTTGCTTTTGCGTTTTCCACAGCTTCGGGAACGATTTCCGCACCGATGACATGATCGGCTTTTGCGGAGAGACACAGGGTGATGGTGCCGGTGCCGCAGTACAAATCCAAAACAGTGCCGCCGTTGGGGGCTGCGTATTCCACAGCGCGGTTATACAGCTTTTCTGCTTGCGGGGGATTAATCTGGAAAAATGCCTGAGGGGAAATCCTGAAGGTGTATCCGCACAGACTTTCTTCGATGGTTTCGCTGCCCCAAAGCAGATAGAAATCGCCCGCAAGAACGCTGTTGCCCTTGGTTTTATTAATGTTCAATACAACACCGACCACTTCGGGACAAGCCTGCAGCAGAGCAGGAGCAAGGGTGTTTGTTGCCGTTCCAAAGCCCTTTGCGGAGACAATAGTGACAAGAACCTGTCCCTTGCGATTAGTGCGGGTGAAGATGTGGCGGACACTGCCTTTGTGTGTCTCTTCGTTATAAGCGGGGATGCTGTGTTCCTTCATCCAGTCTAACACTGCGTCATTGATGCGATTGGCTGCTTCACTTTGCAGCAAACAGTCGGTAACGGAGATGATATCGTGGCTGCGCTGGCGGTAAAAGCCTGCACAGAGGTTTCCGTTATTCATGCCCACAGCGGTAATGCCCTTGTTACGATAACGCAGCTCATTGTCTGCGGGAATGATTTCTTCAATCACATAGTCGCTGCCGCCGATGCGATGAAGTGCGTGATTGACCTTATCCAGCTTCATCTTCAGCTCTTCTTCGTAGCTCATATGCATCAGCACACAGCCGCCGCATTTGCCTGCAACAGGACAGTCCGGTTCTGTGCGAGCAGGAGAAGGGGTCAGCAAGGTCATGCCCTTGGCGTAGACTGCGCCTTTTGTGACTTTGAGAATTTTTACTTCCCAGGTTTCTCCCATAATGGTATCTTTTACAAAAACTGCCCGATCGTGAATATGGGCAACACCCAAACCTTCGGATGTGTAGCCTGTGATTTGGCAGGTATATAATTCGTTTTTCTTTAATTCGGTCAAAATAATTCACCTCTTTGGCTATTTTAACACGGAAATAACGTATTGGAAAGAAAAAACTCGTTGCAAGTCGTTGTTATTCGTGTTAGAATCCTTTCATGTGCGTTAATCCGCAGACAAAGGAGATATATCGATGAAATTAGCGAAAAGAATGGATAACTTCGGCGAGAGCATTTTTTCTACTCTGGCAGCCGTTAAGAATAAGAGAATTGCAGAAGGCAAGCCTGTTTATGACTTTAGCGTTGGCACTCCCAATGTTCCCCCTGCACAGCATATCATTGACACTCTGGTGAAGGAAGCTTCCGATCCCAAGAACTATGTCTATGCGCTGAGAGACCTGGATGAACTGCAGGATGCAGTTGCATATTGGTACAAGAATCGTTACGGTGTAGAACTGGATCCCAGAACCGAAGTTACTTCTCTGCTGGGCTCTCAGGAAGGTCTGTCTCACATTGCACTGGCATTCGGCAATGATGACGATATCTTCATGGTTCCTGACCCCTGCTATCCCGTTTTTGCAGACGGTCCTCTGATTGCGGGCTCCAACCTGTACTACATGCCTCTGCTGGAAGAAAACGACTACATCATCCAGCTGCAGGATATCCCCGAAGAAATTGCCAAGAAGGCAAAGATGATGATTGTTTCTTACCCCAACAATCCTACCGCTGCTATGGCTCCCGACAGCTTCTACCATGAACTGATTGCTTTTGCAAAGAAGTATGATATCATCATTCTGCATGACAATGCATACAGCGACCTGGTTTATGATACCGAACCCTGCGGCAGCTTCCTGCGCTTTGAAGGTGCAAAGGAAGTTGGTGTTGAATTCAACTCTTTGTCCAAGACCTACGGCATGGC
>JAFQPT010000067.1 GCA_017411665.1 Oscillospiraceae bacterium
GGAATGCGAAGTAAGCCACTGCGCGATACATTTCGTCGTAGTTTGCCAGACTGCTTACCTTGTAGTATTCGGTCAGACAGTTCTTCAGTTCCCACTGCAGGTCATCATAGGGGCAGTCGCCGATGCCCAGAACATTGGCACCGTTCTTCTTCAGACGGTCACAGAACATCCAGTAGGTCTTGGGAAAGTTGGGGGATACAAATACAAAATTCATAAATACACACTCCGTTTACGGTTTCACATTACGAAATCATCCGATAATGCTAATTTCTCCTATGATAATATATGGAATATTTGTTTGCAACAGGTCAGAGGAAAAACGAGGGATTTTCAGAACTTTTGACAAAATTCGGGAAAAGTTTTTATGAATTAAAGCGTTAAAAAGAAGCCGCGTTCTCAAGAACGTGGCTTCTTTTCAACGGTGGAATGACTCTGCGCAAATGCGTGCTTGAGTGTTTTGCGCAGATTGTGAATATCATCGGGAGATAAATCGGAGCCTGCACCGAAATAATAGCGATCCAGCTGCAGGGAAAAGAACAGCAAATCCTCTTTGCAGGAGGGGAAGCTTGTTGCGACACGCAGCAGGAAGGCAGACGTGGTTTCGCCCTGCTTTCGTTTCATGCGTTTTCTGCGCATGCGCCGCTCAATCCAGACCAACAGACCGGGAACGGTATTTCGGCAGCGCAGATACTGCAGGTTGAAACGGATTTTCTGTTGGATTTTTGCCAAAAACAGCTTGATGCTTTCCCATAGGCTGCTTTTTTTTACAACCGTAGCCGGCACGGTGCGCCTTGCAGCCAAACGCCCGCGCAGACGGACGGTACGCCAGACTTTGAGGACACAGAACACCAACCCGATTGCCACGGCAAGGATGAGCAGGTAGAGCACGATTCCGTTGTCAGTGGAGACCTGCTCTGCTTGACCGGATGGCAGAGGTTCCACATAGAAGAACTCTTCGTCCACAGAATCGGTAGGGGGAGGGAACAGGGACAGCAGCCAGAAGAAAAATGCCCCGATCAGATGGGCTCCGTCTTTGACAACCTGCAAAAGCCATGCGGTGATTTGAGATAGAACCCGTGCGGCGGAGCCGCTGATGAGGACACAGGTAATCACTGCAAAAAGTGTGATTGCCAGCAAAATCAGAGGCGGCAGGAGATTTGCCCTGTTTTCATGACTGTCTGTATCAATGCGGGTATGCAGGGTGCGCTGACGCATCATGGCGATGAGAATGAGAAACAGACTGATGCATAGATGAATCAGTACACTCGGGACGATGGCACCGCTTCCCACAACCGCTGCGGTAAACAGCAGCGTCATACCGGTTGTTTCGAAAATCACCATCAAGGATTCCGGCTTTGTTCCGTTTGAAAGAACGTTGACGCATTGGTAATAAGTTGCAATCCACATACCCAATGCACCGAGCCATCCGACAAGGGATGGAAAAATCGGAGCGAACAGGATTGTGGCGATCAGCTGACCGATTACAAACGCGGCACTGAGCAGAACGATACCGCGGAGCTCACGGGGTGCTTCCAGATATTTTTGCATCACAAACCGATAAACAGTCAAGAACAGCCACCAGATGCCAAGGCCGAGATGGTCGGCGATGGGTGCGTGTCGAAACGCAAACAGCATCAAAGCGGTGTGCAGTGCGGCAGCGATGGCAAGGGGCGGAAACAGAGTCACGGCGAAGGAGTGTTGTCCGGTCATGATGCACTGCCTCCTTTGCGAAGGGTGTTGATGGACAGGGCTCGTACCCCCAGACGTTCAGCGGATTCCGTTGCTTCGCTGCACAGAATCAGACATTTTCCCATGGGCGTTCTGCGCATCAGACGTTGAGGAAGCTCTGCACCGGAGCGGGTGAGCAGAAAAATGCTTCCTGTGCGGGGAACGGCATCGGTAGGAAACGCAGAAGGGAGATATACAGGCGTATCGGGAGTCTGTTGTGCCGTTTCGTCGAGCTCAGCCAGCGGGTCATAGCCCGCAATGTGCAAAAGCAAATCGTCTACGCTGTTTGCGCCGCTGCTGCGCAGTGTCATGGCGGGAAAACGCTTGGAGGCAGGCAGAGACAGGGAACAGTTGATGCCTGCATCACTGAGTCCCATCAAAACAGACGCGAGGATTTCCAGCACGGATTCCAGCTCATCGGGACAGCTGTTGAAGGACTCGCCGTCCAGAATGAACCGCATACCGTGGGGCTGTATGGATTCGTACAGATTGATCGGAGTACCCTGCTCTCGGGCAGCCATGCGCCAGTTGATGTGCTTCCAGTTGTCACCGGGCTGATATTCCCGATTTCCCTTTAAGACAGTGTTGTCCTCCATCCAGCCGCGGCTTCCGATATTTGTATCCCATTGCGGACGCAGAAACAGAGACAAATCGACCTCTGCGGGACGGGGATAGACGGCCAGCATCGGCAGTTCACGGGCGGATAAGGGACGTTCGATTTGAGAAAGACCGAATCCATCTCCCGAACGGGCAACCAGCCGGTCGATGATGTACAGGCCTCTCCGCTGTGCTGTCCAGCGACTGTCTACGCGCAGGGTCTGAAAGCTGCCGATGAAGGAAAAGGACTGCCGCAGAAAGGGAACGGTGTGGTCTGCGTCATAGGGAACGTCATATGCCTCGAAGGCTTCATCGGGAAGCAGACAGTCCTTGTCGGGGCCGTTTTGTGACAGCTCCAACCATATCAGAGGGAGAAGCTTGTTGTTGGTCACTTCGTAGGAAATGGCGGTTTCCTGTCCGGGGAACAGCCTTGTACGGCGGCATTCGATGTGGAAGGAAAGCTGATTGGTGACGCGTCCGCTCCAATATCGGCAAACCAAGCCCAGCAGCAGGAAAAACAGACACAGCCCTGCTGTCAGTACGGATTTCAGCCGCAGTGAGAGAACGAAACCCAGCGCAAACGCAGCCAGCCCCAAATCAGAAACCAAAAGACTGGAGCTTTTGGAATGTTTCGAATCAGACTTCATGGAACTCCTTTCCCGCAGCGGGAGGAACGGGGAGTTTGGAAAGGATGGATGTAATCACATTTTCGGCGGTGATACCGGAAATGCGTGCTTCGTTTGTCAGCATCAAGCGATGGGCAAGCACGGGAATGGCAAGGTTCTGTACGTCATCGGGTGTAGCGAAGCTGCGGCCCTGCATGGCTGCCCATGCTTTCACAGCGCGGAACAGCGCACGGGAAGCACGGGGACTTGCACCCATGCGCACTGCGGAATCGGTTCTGGTTTCGGAAACAATCGCAATCAGATAGTCTGCCACTGTATCGGAGACCATTACATTACGGATTTCCTGCTGTGCCTGAATCAGTTCCTCAGGGGAGGTGACTACAGACAAACGGTCCATGGGGATTGCATCCCCAAGAGAAAACAGCATGTCCCGTTCTTCTGCGGGAGAGGGGTAGCCCATGGACAGACGGATGAGGAAACGGTCCATCTGCGCAGCAGGCAGACGGAAGGTGCTTTCGGATTCTACGGGGTTTTGTGTTGCCATGACCACAAAGGGCGCGGGAAGGGCAGTGGTTTCACCGTCGATGGTGACCTGACGTTCCTCCATCGCTTCCAAAAGTGCAGACTGGGTGCGGGGAACAGCGCGGTTGATTTCGTCGGCAAGGAGCAGATTAGTGAATACAGGCCCCTGCATGCGGCGGAATTCCCCTGTGTTGCGGTCATAGATGTTCATGCCGACGATGTCGGCGGGAAGCAGGTCGGGAACAAACTGAATGCGCTTGGAAGCGCAGCCGGAAATGGTGGCAATGGTTTTGATGAGGGTGGTTTTCCCGACCCCGGGCAGGTCTTCCAGCAAAACATGTCCCTGCGCGAGAATTGCCATGATAAACAAACGGATTTGGTCACGCTTACC
Organism: Oscillospiraceae bacterium; assembly: GCA_017411665.1. The sequence goes on from JAFQPT010000067.1 coordinate 3,865, forward strand.
GAAAATGATTTTTTCGGTTTCGGTGGTCATGCGGTCGGCCAGCTTTGCAATATCCATACAAAAACACTTCCTAATTGATTGATTATAATTGTATTGTACAGCGGATGAGAACGGAATTCTATAGGAAATTATGAATATTGATTGTAATGAAGCGGCAAAGGAAAAAAGAAAACCACCAAATTATGTTCAAAAAAGTTCGAAAAATGAAAGTTTGGAGGGTACGTGAAGACGGTTTGTGCTGCGTTTTGGGTGTTTGGTGAAATGCATGCTTTGCAAAAAAATAAAAGCACCGAAATCAAAAGATTTCGATGCTTTTGGTGAAAACAAGTGCGGCTTTAAACTGTGGCAAAAGCGGAGCCTATTTTGTGGAGAAGACATTTACATCGGGAAATCGTAAGGATCCACGTCGGGCATCAGTTCCCAGGGACTGTTAAAACAGGTTTCGATTTCGTTCCCCAGAGTGAGGGACAGCAC
>JAFQPT010000068.1 GCA_017411665.1 Oscillospiraceae bacterium
AAGCGTTTGGGCGATCCCATCGACTGCGCTTACATGGCTCTGTACCTGGCTTCCGACGAATCCAAGTACGTTACCAGCCACGTCATGAATATCTCCGGCGGCTGGCTGTAATTTGAAAAAACGAGTTAACACCGGTATCTGTTAACTTCCCTTTCAATATTTTAAAAGTGGCATCGGTACGTCGGTACCGGTGTCTTTTTTCGATTCCATTCCTTCGGAATGGAATCGAGGATGCTCCTGCGAAACGCAGTGAGCAGACAGCCTTCTGCAGCGCACTCGCAAGCTCGCACGTTTGAAGGCTGAGAAGTATTTTTCGTCACGCACATGTCGCGACGAAAAATTGATGATATTTTGTTTCGCATCGGGGATGCGAAATTCTGCGAAGCAAATGAAAGAGCTATGAATTCAATATGATATCTGATGTTGTAAAGTACAGTTTACCTGTGTTAGGATACTCTTATCAAACACCAAAAGGAGAGGGTGGAATGCATATTCTGGTCAGTGCCTGCTTGCTGGGCGACAATTGCAAATACAGTGGAGGCAACAACCTTGTGGAAGGCATGGCAGAACGGCTGCAAGCTGCGGGAATAACGATTGTGAAGGTTTGTCCCGAGTGCATGGGCGGCTTGCCCACACCGAGAGTCCCTGCGGAGCGTTTGGGCGACCGTGTGGTGAATAAAATCGGTGAGGATGTTACCGCGCAGTTTATGAGGGGTGCGAAGATGGCACTGGAAGCAGCGCAAGCCCAAGGATGCACGGCTGCGATTTTGAAAAAGAACAGTCCCTCCTGCGGCTGCGGTGCGATTTATGACGGAACGTTTTCGGGAACGCTTACGGCAGGTGACGGTGTAACGGCACAGCTGCTGCAAGAACATGGCCTGCCAATCTATAATGAAGAGTCCTATGAACAGCTGGCCGGCCGATGAGGCTGATGGAAAAAGGCGAAAGGAGTGGGGGATATGTTTGAATGGTTGAAGAACTTATTTGGAAAGAAACCGAATCCGGTAGAGACAATACCTGTCGAAGAGGCAAAGCCTGTGAGCCGGAGCATCCCCGTCTGTGAGCCAGTGTACAGCAAGCCGCTGAAGCTGTGTGTGATGGGGAAGGGGAGCGGGGTGAATTATCAGCCCGGCGGACTCTATTCGACGAAATGTCTGTGGTGGATCAGTGAAGAGTCTGATGAAAACGGACAGCCTGTTTTCATTCGGGAAAGCGAGGAACATACCGTCAAATTGCCTGCGTCAATGCCCTTTACCGCTGCGGGAATGCAGTATCGAACGCTCGGGCAGCTTAGTCCGCAGGATGTGATAGATGGTATGGATACAGATGTATACGGCAGACAGGTGCTGTGCGTTCGGGAACGCTTTCCCTGTTTTGACAGCTATGATTATATGCATGAGCATCGTTATCATCGATGGTTTTTCTTGAAGGAAAACGGCAGACTGACCCGCATTTACACCGCAGATGAGTCGGGATGGATTCATGTGACTGAGGATGCGGAAAACATTGAGAATGATTGTGTGGAATTGCTGAAGCAGGTCGGATGGGTGGAATAAAATACAGGCACGGGAGAGAAATTCTGCCGTGCTTGTTTCGTTTTTGGACAGAACAGAACTGTATTTGTATAAATTGTATAAAATAAAAGTGAAAAGATTGGAAGCTAAAGATTACAAAAGGTTAAAATGTGACCGCTTTTGTGACCAAATTGTGGTATAGTGTACTTGTAAAATCAGCTTTCAGGCAGCCGAGACGGAGAAAAGAGGAGGTGCGTTCCCGTTATCGGAGGAAATGCATAAGAGAAATCTTAGGCATTCCGCTTCTTCAGACCTCAGCATGGTAAAAATATTTGCCGTTTGATTTGCACTGAGCAAAGGAAAGAAGAATGCCGCAGAAGAGTCCGTGACTCGGAAGATAGCAAGAAATTCAATTTGTAGTATA
>JAFQPT010000069.1 GCA_017411665.1 Oscillospiraceae bacterium
GAAATGCAGCGCAGAGCGGAAGAAAGAAGCGGCGCACTGTACGCGTATCTGGACGGCAGCAAGCTCTTCAAGGGCAGAGCTGCGGTTTCCGCCCGCTCCAAAATGAACGTCACCTTCACCACGGGCGACGAGGCGCTGGATGCGGAGTTTGTCAAGGGCGCACAGGCACGAGGACTCAAGCACATCAAGGGTCACCGCATATCCGGCGGTATGCGCGCATCCGTGTATAACGCCATGCCTATGGCAGGTGTGGAGGCACTGCTGGATTATATGAGAGAATTTGAGAGGGAACACCTATGATCAGAATCAAGGTTTTGAACAATATTTCCGACTTCGGCATCAAGGAGCTGCAAAACAAGGGCTGCGAAGTGGGCTTCAATGTGAATGAGCCCCACGGCATTCTGGTGCGCTCCGCCGACATGCACCGTATGGACTTCGGCAAGGATCTGCTGTGCATCTCCAGAGCGGGTGCAGGCTATAACAACATCCCCACCCAGCGCTGCGCACAGGAAGGCATCGTGGTATTCAATGCCCCCGGTGCCAATGCGGAAGCGGTGAAGGAGCTGGCGCTGTGCGAACTGGTGCTGGCAGGCCGTGACGTCATCGGCAGCATCGACTGGGTGAAGTCTCTGGCAAACGAAGACCCCGACCGCATTGCCGACATCGTCGAGCGCAATAAGGGTGCATTTGCAGGCCCCGAGCTCATGGGCAAGACCATCGGTGTCATCGGTCTGGGTGCAACAGGGGCAGCCATTGCCAATATGTGTCTGGACCTGGGCATGCAGGTTTACGGCCACGACCCCTATATGTCCGTGGAAGCGGCATGGCGACTGAGCCGCGATGTAGTGCGCGCGGAGGACGTGACCGAAATCTACCGCCGCTGCGACTATATTTCCATCAACGTACCCTACACCGAAACAACCAAGGGCATGTTTAACGACAAGGCATTTTCCCAGATGCGTGACGGTGTCCGCATCATCAACGAATCCCGCGCGGAAGTAGTGGATGACGATGCCATGCTCCGTGCCATTGCGGCCAACAAGGTGGCAAAGTACGTCACCGACTTCCCCACCGCAAAGCTGATCGGTCAGCGCAACGTCATCTGCCTGCCCCATATCGGCGCATGCACGCCCGAAAGCGAGGACAAGTGTGCGGTGGCTGCGGCGAGAGAGCTGTATGACTACATCGTCAACGGCAACATCCGCAACAGCGTCAACCTGCCCGACGCGGTGCTGGATGAACGACAGGGCGTGTGCCGTCTGTGCATCATCCATATGAACGTGCCCCGTATGCTGACCAGATTTTTGGAAATCATCGGCGGCTTGAACATCAACGTTGAACACATGATCAACAAGTCCCGCGGCGAGTATGCGTACACCATGATCGATTTGGGCGATCCCATCACACTGGACGATATCAAGTCCATTGTGGACATGGAAGAAGTGCTGAGAGTTCGTATTCTGTAAGAAACGGAGGCTGAACGGGATGAAAAAGAATGCATTGGCGCTGTGCACTGTGCTCATCGGTGTGCTGCTGTTGGGCTTGCTGTGCAGGCCCGCAAACAGAGACATCGAGTACTGCACCGAAATCAATCGGCTGATTCAGTCCCGTGATTTTGTCACGGCCCGTGTGAGCGAGGGAGAGATCTGCTTATACGATGAGAACGATGCGGTAATCGAAACCATAGCCTTTGAGGGCTATAACCGCAGGGTTCCTCTTGTGTATATCCGCAGGGAGGAAAGCAGTCTGTTTTTTGTCACGGCAGGGAGTGTGGATGACGAATCCGGATTCCTCTTTGTCAATGACGGCGCAGACTCCCTTCTCGACGGCATCAAGTTGCTGGAGCGAGTGGGTGGTAATTCCTATTATTACAGCACCCGTTAACGGGATGCGGCAAAAAAGCCATACGAAACCATACAATACAAAGCAGGGTGCTCCGTCACGAAAGGCGGAGCACCCTGCTTTTGCTGTTGTGGGCCATCGGAATCAAACAACAACACCCCTTACCGAGGTAAGAGGTGCCGTTGTTTAAGAGAAAGAGAGGTGTTTGGAGATTGCGTCAAGAAATCCTTCGTCAGCATTTAGAGAAGGAGGGGTTCTCAAGGGGAACCTTGGCCGGTTCCCCTTGAAATCGCGTCGCGTTAGCGATGGAGCATTTCAGCAGAAATGCTCGCGATTTAAGAGGTGTTTGGAGAGGTTTCTTAAATGGAATGTATGATAATCGCCCAAAAGGGCAGGAGTCATTTGTCTGTCCCATTTTTGTTTCGGGCGGACAGGGATTCCCGAATCCGACCGCGGAGTGCCTTGCGGCACCCGCGATCTTCATTTCACATTTAGGGAGAAAGAGAAAAAGAGAGGAATAAAAACTAAGTAAATCTTCGCACTTTACTTATGCAGGAGTCCTTCGCTCCTTGCATGATTATCATAACTCACCTACCCGTCGGATTGGTTAAGAAACCTTAAATGGTTTATGAACTTTTTGGAAACGGATCAATAGCAGTGAAAAATCGAAATAGATCCTTATGAGCCTTCCGTCCAATAAAAAATCACCCCTCGACTACCGAGGGGTGTACTTTTTTATACGAGGTCAGCCTTGACCTTGATGACAATCTTGTTGACGGGGATGGGCTTGTCCGCTGCCATGCCGGGCTTGTGACCGTCGTGGGGGTACAAAATCACGAAGTCATGCTTGCGCAGAATCAGAGAAGAGTGGTAGGGAGTGTCTTCGAAGAATACGATATCTTCCACGTAAGGCACCTTTACGGGCAGGTTTTCGCGGTAGACATATTCAATCTTTTCGTATTCACCGTCCAAAAACTGGATGTCGATGTATTTGTCGTGGGCTTCCATCATGCCTTCCGACTTGGTTTCGTAGGAGGAGACCATTGCGTAGACATTGTCACCGTCGATGTCGTAACGGCCGACAGGCTTGGGATTTTCAATGTAGTCCAGCAGGAATGCAAAAGCCTTTGCGAATGCATCGTTGCCGTTGATGTAATACTTGTAGTTTTCAATGCGGTCCAGAATCATGGTGTTACCTCCCATATAGTATTATGGGAATATTGTAGCACAGGATTTCTCGGTGAAAAAGGAATTTTTCTGCGGGCGGACGGTTGAATTGTCGTCTGCTGTGGGTTATATTGAAACCAAGGATTTGTGACATTGATGCCATCTGTAAAAATTATCGAGAATTTAAATGGAGTTGCTATGGATATTAAGAATCTCAATACATTTGTGCAGGTAGCGGAGCTGCTGAGCTTCACGCAGGCTGCGGAAAAGCTGGGGTACAGCCAGTCTACGGTATCCTTCCAGATTCGTCAGCTGGAGACGGAGCTGGGCGTGAGCTTGTTTGACCGCATCAATCATACCATTGCGCTCACGGATAAGGGACGCGAAATGCTCCAGTATGCCCATGATATCATCAAGCTCACCGAGGATATGAGCAAGGTGGCAAGCGGTGACAGGCAGATTGGGGGCTTGGTGCGCATTGCCATTGCCCAGAGCTTGTGTGACTGGCTGCTGACGGAGCGGTTTGCGGCGCTGCACACCGATTATCCGGGAATTACCATGAAAATCATCGCCGCGGACACGGAAGAAATGTTCCGTCTGCTGGGCCGCAATGAAGCGGATTTGGTGTTCACGCTGGACAATCACATTTATCACCGCGACTACGTGCTGGTGGACGAAGCGCAGATCGGAGTGCATTTTGTGGCGGCAGTGGATTCGCCCCTGTGCGGCAAGGCACTGACACCTGAGGACATCGTCAATGAGCCCTTCCTGCTGACGGAAAAGGGCATGAGCTATCGCAGACTGATGGAAGAGCAGTTTGCCAAGCGCAATCTGGAAGTGACGGCAATTCTGGAGTCCGGCAGCACCGACCTGTTGTGCAGGCTGGCGGAGCAGGGCATGGGCATTGCATACCTGCCCGATTACGTCACCGAGCGAGGAATCAAGGAAGGTCGGCTGAAGTATTTGAATGTGGAAGGCATCCGTGTGGAAATCTGGAAGCAGCTGTTCTACCACCGAGACAAGTGGGTGTCTCCGCAAATGAAGATAGTCATGGAGTACCTAACAAAAAAGTAAAGTGTTCGACAATCCCCACATAATACTCACCGAGAAGATTCCGGTCGACAAAGCAAATCCGAAGGATTTGAAAATAGAAGAATCTTCGATGGTGAAAACGTCCGAGCAACGGAATGAGCGCCCTTTTCCCGCGTGCGGGGAAACAGCGATATGGAGTTTGCGAGGACGAGATGGAGTATTTGACGAAGTAGTGATAAAACCTCCCCTTGCCAAGGGGAGCCAAAACGATAGACGCACCCATAAGCCTCCCCTTAGTAAGGGGAGGTGCCCTGTAGGGGCGGAGGGGATGTAAGTCAACCAGAGAAAAAAGGCACACCGTACGGTGTGCCTTTTAATATCTTGCATAAAATCCGATGACGTACTTCTTCAGAGCGTCGGATGCCTTGTCAGCGTCGCCGGACAGGGACAGGGTAATAGTAACGCCGTTTGCGTTGCTGAATGCTTCCAGCCAGCCCAGAACTTCAGCTACCTGAGCATCGTCGGTGGTGTCGATGATCTTGTAGAAGTTGTCAACAAAAATCTGGGTGATATCGTAGTTGCCGGAGTACAGGCCTGCGATGTAGCCCTTGAACATATCAACGCCGAAAATGCCGTATTCCTGTGCGCGAATCAGACGAACGGAATGAGGAATTTCGGTAGAAAGATTCTTCTTCTTTTCGATGCATACAACAGCACCCTTTTCGGTCTGAGCTGCCTGCTGAACCAGCTCTACCAGCTTCTTGGTCTTACCGGAACCCTTCAGACCCATAATGACTTTAACCATAGTAGTCACTCTCCTTTGGTATCAAAAAAGTTATGTGTGAGTAGATTAACACAGAATTGATGGAAGTGCAACGAAAAAATGTCAAAATGGTAAATATCCAACATTTTTCACAATTTTTTCACTGATAAAACGGTCACCAATCCAAAAAAGGAGTGAAATCCTCAATTATTCTGTAGGGGCGACCATAGGTCGCCCGCTTACAGATTTATTTCGGGCGAGCAAGGCTCGCCCCTACCGATTGCTTGAAAAGGTCAATCGAATTACTTTGCGCCGGGCTTGCGCGCCGAAGCGAGCTCCATATCGCTTTTCATCCGTAAGCGAATGAAGAGCGCTCATTTCGCAGCTTCGGCTTTTCAAAACCGAATCCGCTTCGCGCTCTTCGGTTTTGTTTTGTGGAACGGAGACCGTTGCTTCGCAGAATTTTGCATCTTAGATGCAAAATAAAATTTAATTTTATTTTTCGTGGGAGCATGTATCACACGAAAAATACTGCTCAGCCTTCAAACGTGCGAGCACAGCGAGTGCGTTGCAGAAGGCTGTTTGCTCATCGCGTAAGCGGGGGCTTTCTCGATTGAGCTCCGAAGGAGGTCAATCGAATTACTTTGCGCCGGGTTTGCCGAGCATGCGGAACATGTTCTTCTTGTAAGCTTCTACACCGGGCTGGTCGAAGGGGTTGACGCCGCTTACGTAGCCGCTCAGACCGCAAGCCAGTTCGAAGAAGACCACCAGAGCTGCAAAGCCGGCTTCGTCACGCTTGGGAACGCTGACAACGATGTTGGGAACGCCGCCGTCGATGTGAGCTGCCATAACTGCCTTTGCTGCGGTGCGCATGATGTCGCCCAGCTGACGGCCTGCCAGATAGTTCAGACCATCGGGATCGCCTTCTTCAGCGGGAACTTCGAAGCTGTACAGGTCTTCGTCGAACATAACGACGGTTTCGTACAGGTTGCGAACGCCTTCCTGGATGTACTGACCCATGGAGTGCAGGTCAGCAGTGAATTCTACGGATGCGGGATAGATGCCGATGCCGTCCTTGCCTTCGGATTCGCCGTACAGCTGCTTCCACCATTCAGCGAAGAAGCGGAAGGAGGGTTCATATGCTGCCAGAATTTCGATGCCCTTGCCGTTTGCGTACAGGTGCTGACGAGCTGCAGCATACTGCCATGCGGGGTTTTCGGGGCTGCGCAGGTCCATTGCCTTGAATTCTGCTTCCGCACAAGCGATGACCTTTTCTACGTCGATACCGGCAACTGCCATGGGCAGCAGACCGACAGCGGACAGAACGGAGAAGCGGCCGCCTACGTCATCGGGAACTACGAACATTTCCCAGCCTTCCTTGGCAGCCATGTCGTGCAGAACGCCGCGGCGTGCGTCGGTAACAGCGGTGATGCGCTTGCTGCCTTCTTCAACACCGTACTTCTTGAACAGCAGACCCTTGAACATACGGAATGCCAGAGCGGGTTCCAGAGTGGTGCCGGACTTGGAAATAACAGCGATGTCGAAGTCCTTATCGCCCAGACGGTACAGGGTATCCATCAGGCCATCGGGGGACAGGCCGTTGCCAACGAAGATGATGTCAACGTCGCCTTCCTTCATGGTGGGACGCAGCAGGTCAACAGCAGCGCGAGCGCCCAGATAGGAGCCGCCGATGCCGACAACGATCAGAGCCTGAGAACGAGCGCGAATCTTTTCTGCGCAAGCAACGATCTGCTTCAGTTCGGTGTTTGCGATGGTCTGGGGCAGCTGCAGCCAGCCGATAAAATCGTTACCCTTGCCGGTGCCTTCAGCCAGCATGCGGTGTGCGTCAGCAACTGCTGCGTAATCGGGGCCGTTACCGGTGAAGAAAGAGGAAGCGCCGGACAGATCAACTTTAATCATAGAATCGAGTTCCTTTCGTATATGTATTTTTGCTTAAGTTACAAAATTAGCTATTATCATTATACACCCAAAATTGTAAAGTGCAAATACAAAAAGCTGTTGTTTTTGTACAAAAATGAGGGGGGATTATCTGTGCAGGAAACAGGGAATGGGCGAGCCTTGGTCGTCCGTCTGTTCTGCGCTGCGCATCTGCGGGCGAACGCAGTTCGCCCCTACAAATCGAAATTTAACATTGCCCTCTCCCTGGGGAGAGGGTGCCCCGCAGGGGCGGGTGTGGGGCAAAATAACAGAAAATCCCCCACATCCGCCCTCGCAAGCTCGGGCACCTTCTCCCCAGGGAGAAGGCGCGGGTGCACTGCATCTTCTTCAACTCCCATTTGTCGGACTATGTAGTCAACAGCGTCCTCACACATCCCCGCCCAGCATCACGTCCACCAGCATCCCGAAAATCTCCCACAGGGTCATCCGTGCCACATCATCCGCTGCGGTTACGGGCACATCCCACAGCAGAGCGTCTCCGCTGTACACCTTCACACTGCCGATTGGCTGTCCCTTGACCACGGGTGCCTGCAGCACGGCTTCCAGCTCGGGCACAAAACGCAGCCCCTGTGCGCTGTGTTTTTCCAGCAGTATGGCCGTATCGCCGCCGTAGGTGGGCAGCACATATCCGGCCTTCCCCAATTCCACGGGCACACGGGGCAGCGGCACCGATGCATCCAAATCGCACAGGGTGAAGTTGGCAAAGCCGTAGCTGAGCAGGGTCTTAGCACTTTCAAAGCGATGGTCGGAGGTATCCGCACCCAGCACCGCTGCCACATATTCCATTCCGTCCCGTTCCGCCGTGGCGGCAAGACAGTACTTCGCCCCGTCGGTGAAGCCTGTTTTCAGGCCCGTGGCACCGTCGTAGTAGTAAATCAGCTTATTGGTGTTGGACAGTCCGAATTCCCCGTCGCGGGCGGTGTCCATCCAGATGGTGGAAAATTCCTTGACCGCACCGTGTCCGATGAGCTCCCGTGCCATGACTGCCACGTCGTAGGCGCAGGAATAATGGGCCTCCTCGTCAAACAGTCCCGTACAGTTGGTGAAGTGGGTGTTCACCATGCCCAGCTGTGCTGCGCGGTCGTTCATGCGCTGTACAAAGGCCTGCTCCGTTCCGCTGATGTGCTCCGCCATGGCCACGCTGCAGTCGTTGGCTGAGACCACCGTGATGCACTTGACCATCTCGCGGACGGTCATCTGCTCCCCCTCCTCCAGCCAAATCTGACTGCCGCCCATGCCCGCTGCGATACGGCTTGCGGTGACCCGTTCCTCCCAGTCAAGGCTGCCTGCCTCGATGGCTTCCATGATGAGCAGCAGGGTCATGACCTTGGTGACCGAGGCGATATGCCGTTTGGAACGGGCATCTTTTTCGTAAATCACCGTACCTGTCTGCTGCTCCATGAGACAGGCGGCAGGGGCGTCAATGACGATGGCATCGTCTGTGAGTGGAAGCGCGGCATGGATGGGGGTGGTCAGCAGCACAACAGCCAGCAGGAAGCCGATCATAGCCTTCATAGGTTCTCCTCCCGAATCTCGTTTTTGATGGAGTATATGCGAAAAAAGAGGGGAGTAGAAGCAGCGAAACGAGCAAACCATCAAAGCGTGAACGGAAGGCTGTAGGGGCGAGTCATGCACTCCTCTGCAATGCCCCTCGCGGACTTCGTATCGCTGTTTCGCTCGTCCGTTTCCGTGCGTCTACATTTTACAAATCATTCACAGTCGGTGTATTGCGTTTTATACAATGGAATACTATAATGAACCCATGTTAAAAATTAATACCCGTTAATTAATTTTGGAGGTGAAGGATTTGAAAGCCCATGATTTGGCAAAGCAGCTGCTGGACGCCACTCATCCCAAGGAAAAGCGACGGCCTCCTTCGGAGCTGGAGCGGCACGAGCATGTAAAGGACGGCACCATCCGCTATTTATTTGAACACGACTGCGTGGCGACCCCTGCGCAGCTGACGGAATTTTTCGGATTCTCACAGGCGCGGCTGACGAAAATCCTGTCGGAGCTGGAGGCGGAGGGGATGATTGTCCGTCAAAACGACCCTGCCGACCGACGCCGTGTCATCGTGCATCTGACCGATGAAGGGCTGCTGTATGCAGGGGCCAGGCATCTGGCGATGATGGAGCGGCTGATTTTGATGATCCGATATCTGGGAGAAACGGATGCGGAGCATCTGATTCGGATTCTGGGAAAGCTGAACGAATTCAACAGCATATATCCCTGCGATTGCTGCGGAAAGGAAGCATAAATGCGAAACATATTGAAACTACTGAAGCCTCATAAACTTTCGGTGCTGCTGGTTGTGTGTCTGCTGCTGGTGCAGGCACTGTGCGAGCTGCAGCTGCCGGGGCTCATGAGCAATATTGTGGACATCGGGCTCACCCGCGGCGGTGTGGCCGATGCGGACGAGGCCTATATGGCGCTGGTGGCTGCAGGCATGGCGGACACCGAGGTGCAGATGCACTATCTGTGGACCATGGGCGGCAGGATGGGTCTGATGGCACTGGCTGCCGCAGGAGCTGCGGTGCTCATCGGCTATATTTCCAGCAAGGTCGGCTCACAGGTGGGCCGTGACCTGCGCCGCGACGTGTTTTATAAGGTCATTCGCTTCTCTCACAAGGAGCTGGACGATTTTTCCACCGCCTCTCTGATTACCCGTACCACCAACGACATTATGCAGGTGCAGATGGTCATCACCATGATTTTGCGTATGGTGCTGTTTGCGCCCATTATGGGCATGGGCGGCATTTTCATGGTGGCCACCACCCGCTCGGGTCTGGGCTGGATTATTGTGGCGGCGGTATTCTGCCTGTTTTTGCTGCTGATGGTACTGCTGCTGGTGGCAATGCCCAAATTCAAAAAGATGCAGACCCTCGTGGACAACGTCAACCTTGTCTCCCGCGAAATCCTCACGGGTCTGCCCGTCATCCGCGCCTTCAGCCGTGAACGGCAGGAGGAGCAGCGCTTTGACAAGGCAAACACCGAGCTGCGTGACACCCAGCTGTTCACAGGCCGCACCATGGCAGCCATGATGCCCTTTATGAACCTCATCATGTACGGTATCTCCATCGCCATTGTCTGGTTCGGCGCGGCGGCGATTCAGGAAAACAGTCTGGAAATCGGGGATATGATGGCGTTTATGAACTACAGCATGCAGATCGTGTTCTCCTTTATGATGCTGTCTATGATTTCCATTATGGCACCCCGTGCCATTGTGGCGGCTGACCGCATTTGGGAGGTGCTGGAAACCGAACCCGTCATCTCCGAGCCCTTTGCACCCATGCAGCCCTGCGGAAAGGGGGAAGTGCGCTTCGACCACGTATCTTTCCGCTACCCCGGTGCGGAAGAGTGTGCACTGGAGGACATTACCTTCACCGCCGCACCCGGCACCACCACCGCCATCATCGGCTCTACGGGCAGCGGCAAGACCACTCTGCTGAATCTCATTCCACGCTTTTATGACGTTACGGAAGGCGCAGTCATGCTGGATGATACAGACGTCCGAGATATTTCCTTGAAAGCACTTCGCGACCGACTGGGCTACGTACCCCAAAAGGCGGTGCTGTTCAGCGGCACCATTGCCTCCAATATCGGATACGCAGGGGATGTGGACACCGATACCATGGAAGCTGCAGCGGCTGTGGCGCAGGCGGCGGAGTTCATCGGCGAGAAGGCCGAGGGCTACGAGAGCCACATCGCACAGGGCGGCAGCAATGTGTCGGGCGGTCAGAAGCAGCGACTGTCCATTGCCCGTGCGGTGGCTTCCAAGCCCGATGTGTACCTGTTTGACGACAGCTTCTCTGCGTTGGACTACAAGACCGATGCCGCTCTCCGCAAGGAACTGGGAGAACACGCTGCCGACGCCACGGTCATCATCGTGGGGCAGCGCATTGCCACGGTCATGCATGCAGACCAAATCATTGTGTTGAAGGAAGGCAGAATCGACGGCATCGGTACCCATGCCGAGCTGCTGCAGTCCTGCGAGACCTATAAAGAAATTGCCGTCAGTCAGCTGTCGGCAAAGGAATTGGGACTGGAGGTGGATGCATAATGGCACAGCGCAAAGAAGAACGCAGACCCCGTCCCCACGGTCACCACGGCCCTTCCGGCATGATGCAGGAGAAGGCAAAGGACTTCAAGGGCACCATCAAGAAGCTCATTCGGTACATTGGCGGATACAAGTATCTGATGCTGCTGGTGTGCGCATTTTCCGCGATTTCCACCGTGTTTTATGTGCTGGGCCCCAAGGTGCTGGGGCAGGCCACCACGGAGCTGTTCAACGGCGTAATGGCAAAGGTCATGGGCACAGGGGGCATCAACTTCGGTGCCATCGGCTCGATTTTGCTGAAGGTCATCGGCATTTACCTGTTCAGTGAGCTGTGCGGATTTTTCTCCGCCATCACCATGACCCATATCGTCCAGAACACCACCTATCGCATGCGCAGGGAGCTGAACGAAAAAATCAGCCGTATGCCCATGAAGTATTTTGAGAAAAACACCGTGGGCGAAGTCCTCAGCCGCATCACCAACGACGTGGACACCCTCGGACAGGGCCTCGACCGC
>JAFQPT010000070.1 GCA_017411665.1 Oscillospiraceae bacterium
ACACAATGAGGTCTCCTGTTTTTACGTGCTCGTCACCGTATACCGCAATGACCTCTGTGCCGGAATAGGGCTTGTTTGCCAGCACACCGCGGCCTGTGGCTTCCATAAAGGGCTGCAGCACTTCTTCGGGGAAACCCTCGGGATAGGTGGGCAGCGGATTAGGAGACACAATGCCCGCAATTTCCCAGTGTCCGATGGTGGTATCCTTGCCCATAGAAACCTCCGCAAGCTTGCCATAAGCACCCTTGGGATTTTCCACCGCGCCGAGGAACTCCAGCCCGTCAATATTGCCCAGACCGTAGGCACGCATATTGGGAATATTGAGCTTGGGAGAGCTTGCGCAGGAGCGCAGGGTATTCACACCGATATCGCCAAACTGCGGAGAGTCGGGCATTTCACCCGCACCGCAGGAGTCCAATACGAATAAAAAGATTCTCTTCATAAGCAGTTCCTCCAATCTATGGGAATCCTATTTCCTGTTACTATTATACCCTATCCAAATACCATGTGCAACAACCCAAAAACATGAGAAAACAACGAAAAAACGCATTAAAGATTGCAGTTTCGTAACAATTATGATAGACTATTTAAGTTAACAACAAATTCGACATTCTGAAAGGAATCCTATATATGAGAATTCGCAAGAAACCCAATCTGATTCCCCGTATGGAACGCTGTGCACACGTGCAGATTTTCGAGCCCGAACAGCTGCGCGGTCAGTGGAAGACCACCTTCGCAGGCTATCAGCAGCTCCATGTGGAGCTGGGCTGCGGCAAGGGCCGTTTCACCGCAAACACCGCACAGGCAAACCCCGACGTATGTCTGGTCGCCATTGAAAAGGTTCCCGACGCTATGGTTGTCGCTATGGAACGCGTTTGCGAAATGGGGCTGGAAAACGTACGCTTCATGGACCGCGACGTAGTAAAGCTCCCCGAAATTTTCGAAAAAGGCGAGGTTGACCGCGTATACATCAACTTCTGTGACCCCTGGCCCAAGAGCCGTGACGCAAAGTACCGTCTGACCACACCCGACTTCCTGCATAAATACGCAGATATTCTGCCCATCGGTGGTCAGATTCACTTCAAGACCGACAACACTCCCCTGTTCACTTGGTCTCTGGAACAGTTTGAAAACGAAGGCTGGCAGCTGAGTGAAGTCACCAACGACCTGCACGCAAACGGCTCTGTCGGCGTCATGACCGACTATGAAGCAAAGTTCCACGCAGAAGGCATGCCCATCAACCGTCTGGTAGCTACCAAGGTGGAAGCAACCAAGGACACCTCCGCAGGCAGCGCAGGTCGTCTGCGCAACGCATTCTTGTCTGACGCAAAGGGTCATCAGGAGGGCATCAAGGAATGAGATTTATCTCATGGAATGTAAATGGGCTTCGAGCCGTTATGAAGAAGGGGTTTGACGAAATCTTCCGTGATTTGGATGCCGATTTCTTCTGTCTACAGGAAACCAAGCTGCAGGAAGGCCAAATTTCTCTGGATTTCCCCGGCTACCACCAGTACTGGTGCTATGCGGAAAAGAAGGGCTACTCCGGCACTGCCATTTTTGCAAAACATGTAGCCCTGTCCGTCACTTATAACCTGAGCACGCCCGAGCATGACACTGAAGGTCGCGTCATCACACTGGAATACCCCGATTTTTATCTGGTCTGTGTCTACACCCCCAACGCGCAGTCCGAGCTGAAGCGTCTGGATTACCGCATGCGCTGGGACGATGCATTCCGTGCACATTTACAGGCTCTGGATGCAGTCAAACCCGTCATTATCTGCGGCGACCTCAATGTCGCGCACAAAGAAATCGATCTGAAGAACCCCAAGAGCAATGTGGGCAATCCCGGCTTCTCCTACGAGGAGCGTGACAAGTTCACCGAGCTGCTGGGCGCAGGCTTCACCGACACCTTCCGTCACCTCTATCCCGATTTGGAAGGAGCATACTCCTGGTGGAGCTACCGCTTCAATGCAAGAGCCAACAACGCGGGATGGCGTATCGACTACTTCCTGTGCTCTGACCGCATCGCCGATAAGATTGAAAGCGCGTATATCCGTTCCGACATCATGGGCAGCGACCATTGCCCCGTCGGCTTGGATATTAACTTATAACTTCTATCGCACCTCACTCGCCTCCCCTGTGTAAGGGGAGGTGGCAAAACCGCAGGTTTTGACAGAGGGGTTGTGAAAGCTGAGGTATTTTTATGAAAATAGGTTCCGTCACGATTGACGGCAAGCTGTCACTG
>JAFQPT010000071.1 GCA_017411665.1 Oscillospiraceae bacterium
GTGCTGGGTCTGGTCTGTGACCCTGTGGCGGGTCTGGTGGAAATTCCCTGCATCAAGCGCAATGTCATGGGAACAGCCAATGCCTTTGCTGCGGCGGAAATGGCTCTGGCGGGCATTGACAGCAAGATTCCTGCAGACGAAGTGATTTGGGCGATGAAAAAAATCGGCGACAGTATGCATTCCGATTTGAAGGAAACTGCCCGCGGCGGTCTGGCAGCGACTCCCACAGGACGGAAGCTGACAGAACAGGTGTTTGGAAAGACGGAGGGGTAATGAGATGCTGACCATTGATAAGATTTATGAAGCACAGCGGATTCTCAGACCGGTTGCGCGTGTGACTCCTCTCACCCCTGCGCCTGCTCTTGGGGATACCATTTATATTAAAAACGAAAACCTGCAGATGACAGGCTCTTTCAAGCTGCGCGGTGCGTACAACAAGCTCAGCCATCTGACCGAGGCGGAAAAGGCGAAAGGTGTAGTAGCCTGCTCCGCAGGCAACCATGCTCAGGGGGTGGCATTGTCTGCGACCAAAATGGGCATCAAGTCTGTGATTTGCATGCCTGCAGGTGCACCTCTTGCCAAGGTAGAAGCCACCCGCGGCTACGGTGCGGAAGTGGTTTTGGTGCCCGGTGTGTATGATGACGCGGCACGTGAAGCAGAACGACTGAATCGGGAAGAGGGCTACACCTTTGCCCATCCTTTTAACGATGAATACGTGATGGCGGGACAGGGCACCATCGCGCTGGAAATTCTCGACCAGCTGCCCGATGTACAGCAGATCGTGGTACCCATTGGTGGCGGCGGTCTGATTGCGGGCATTGCCGTTGCGGTGAAGACCTTGAAGCCCGACTGCAAGGTCATCGGCGTACAGGCTGCGGGAGCACCCAGCATGTACAATGCCATCAAAACAGGATATCCGGAAGAACTGAAGTCCGTGTCCACTATTGCAGACGGCATTGCGGTAAAGATGCCCGGCAGCCTGACCTATGAATGCTGCAAGAAGTATGTGGACGATGTGATTATTGTATCCGAGGATGAAATTGCATCTGCAATTCTGGCGCTGATGGAAAACCAGAAGACCGTTTCCGAAGGGGCAGGCGCAACAACTGTTGCTGCTTACATGTTCAAAAAGGTGGATACCTCCTTGAAGACTGTCTGCCTTGTATCCGGCGGTAATATTGACGTGACCACCCTTTCCCGCGTCATCAACAGAGGTCTGATCAAATCCGGCCGCATTGCCAATATTACCACCAAGGTCATCGACAAGCCCGGTCAGCTGACGAGTCTCTTGCAGATTGTGGCAGCGACAGGAGCGAACATCAACGAAATTGACCACAAGCGTGAAGACGTTTCCACGGAAGTCAATTCCTGCGTAGTGTCCATGGTACTGGAAACCAGAAACGAAGCACATGTTGCGGAAATCATCGCAGCCATCAAGGGTGCGGGATACACGATTTTGAATTAAGATTGAGAAGGAGAATCCATCATGAGATATATTTCCACTGAAAATGCACCTGCTGCCATCGGCCCTTACTCCCAGGCAATCGAAGCCAACGGCTTCCTGTTTGCCTCCGGTCAGGTTCCTCTGTGCCCCAAGACCGGTGCTGTGGTAGGCGCTAACATCGAAGAACAGGCAAAGCAGACCTGCGAAAACGTAAAGGGCATTCTGACTGCTGCAGGAGTGACCTTTGAAAACGTCATCAAGACCACCTGCTTCCTGGCAGATATCGCAGACTTTGCTGCATTCAACGCAGTGTACGCGGAATACTTCGTAGGCAAGCCCGCCCGCTCCTGCGTGGCGGTCAAGGACTTGCCCAAGGGCGTTCTGTGCGAAATCGAAGTTATCGCAGTAACCAATCAGTAAAATAAAAAAGGACCGATTGATAAGCAATCGGTCCTTTTGTTTTGAAGAGCATGTAGACATGACAAAACTCCCTCATCTATGGATGGGGGAGCTTTGTGCTGGGGGAGAATTACTGGATGGAAGAAAAGAAATCATACTGAGCATGTTTCAGAGGAAGCCGAAACACACAAAATATCGTGTGAGAATAAAAGGAAGTAAAGAACTCACACAATCTGTACTTGTGTATAGTGTATCACAGATCATATTGTGATGCAATTAACAAAGTGTGCAAAATAAAATCGGAAACTTGTGATATATCAATAGAAACCCCGTCTGCACCTGACGTACAGACGGGGTTGTTTTTTGAATTTAGAGGGTTTCTGCTTTTTCCAGAGCGGCATCGATATTGGGCTGGAAGAATTCCGCACCAA
>JAFQPT010000072.1 GCA_017411665.1 Oscillospiraceae bacterium
AGGGTCTGGCAGGCGGTCTCCTCTCCAATGCCAAGGCTTGCTCCGCCTTCATGAATACCTATGACAACGTCGTTCCCATCTGGGGCATCCAGACCTTGGACCAGGTCAACGAATGGCTCAGCGACGAGGTTGTGCATGCACAGCTTAATGAAGCCCTCAATGCTGTCATCTCCGCCGACAGACAGCAGTTGGCAGGTAGCTTCTGCCGTTCCTGCGGCTACTGCATGCCCTGCCCCGTTGGTATCGACATCCGAAATGCAGCCCGCATGGATATGCTGCTGCGCCGTGCCGTCTGGCAAAACTACTGCACCGACGAATGGTACGCCAAGATGCAGAAAATCAACGACTGTCTGGAATGCCGTCAGTGTGCAAGCCGCTGTCCCTACGAGCTGGACACTCCCAATGTTTTGAAATACATGCTGAAGGACTACAATGAATTCTATGAAACACACAAGCACCTGCTGTAAGATCCTCCTTCTTCTGCTTTGCCTGCTGCTGAGCTTCACAGCCTGCAAAGGAGAGCAGAAGGTCACCAAGCAAATTTTCGCCATGGACACCTACATGGAGCTGACTGCCTACGGCGACAACGCGGACGTCGCCTTGACAGGTGTCATCAACACCATCAACCAGACCGCTATGGACTGGGATCCTGAGTTGGAAAAAAGCACTGTATATGCCATGAACCATGCAGAGGGTGCTCCCATCGTGGTCAGTCCCGAAATTGCCGACATGCTGAATACCGCCAAAACGGTCTATGACCAAACAGGCGGTGCGCTGGATTTGACCGTGTATCCCATCGTCAAAGCATGGGGCTTCATCGACAGCAAGCACACTGTGCCCACCGCGGATGAGCTGGAAACACTCAAATCCGTTCCCTGCTTTGACGAAATTGACGTTGATATTCACACCGTTACCATGCCCGCAGGCACCGAGCTCAGCTTCGGTGCTGTGGCAAAGGGAGCCATGGCGGAACGCTGCGCACTGATTGTCAAGGACTACGGCATCAAGAGTGCATTCCTGTCTCTGGGCGGCAATGTGCAGACCATCGGACTCAAGCCCGACGGCTCAAACTGGCGCATCGGTGTACAGGACCCCAACAACCTCAGCGGCTATCTGGGCATCGTCTCCATCGGAGAAAAGGCAGTTGTCACCAGCGGCAGCTATCAGCGTTTCTTTGAAGCAGACGGCAAAACCTATCACCATATCATTGACCCCGAAACGGCAGCACCCGCAGAAAGCGGACTGGTGTCCGTGACCATCATCTGCGACAGCGGCACCATGGCGGACAGTCTGTCCACTGCCATGTTCATTCTGGGCGAGGATGACGCCATCGACTACCGCAGCACCTACGGCGGATTTGATATGATTCTTGTCACCGACGATGACCGTGTCATTGTTGTAGGTGACGTAGAATTTGAAGAATCCGCAGACCGATACACATACGAATATGTGAAGTAAGAACATCCCCTCCGGTCTCGTTTCTCTCGACCACCTCCCCTTACTAAGGGGAGGCAAGTATCCATTTCGACGACGAAAGGTGGTGACACAATGCCTACACTCGACACTTCCA
>JAFQPT010000073.1 GCA_017411665.1 Oscillospiraceae bacterium
CACCTTTTTAGCGAGGAATAACCATGCCGGAATTCAGTGTCAAAAAACCATTGACTATCTTTGTTGCTACCATCGCCATTTTGGTGCTCGGTGTCGTGGCATATATGAAAATGACCCCCGACCTTCTGCCCAATATGGACTTCCCGTATATCATCATCATGACAACGGACCCGGGGGCAAGCCCCGAATCGGTGGAAGCCGAAATCACAAAACCAATTGAACAATCCATGGCAACACTGGAAGGCATTGTGTCCGTAACCTCCAATTCCGCCGACAGCTACTCTATGGTCATGCTGGAATTTGAAGAAGGCACCAATCTGGATACCATCGGTGTAGACATTCAGCAAAAAATCAGCATCCTGCAAAGCAACTGGGATGAAATGGTTGGCACTCCCTATGTGCTGAAAATCAATCCTTCCATGCTTCCCGTTGCAATGGCTGCTGTTTCCATGGAAGGCATGGATATCATTCAGCTCAGTGAATTTGCGGATGACACACTGCTCAATCGTCTGGAAGGCGTCAGCGGTGTAGCACGTGTCAGCGCAAGCGGCATGGTAGACGAACAGCTTCACGTTGTGATCAGCCAGGAGAAAATCGATGCACTGAACGAAAAAATATCCACCGGCATCAACAAGCAGATGGATAAGGCTGCATCCAGTCTGCGCGCTGCAAAGAACCAAATCAATAATGCTCTGAGCAATATGGGCAGCCTTACAGGCAATTCCAATAACAATTCCAATCAGTCCGCTGATACCAGCGGCATTGACGCACAAATTTCCGCACTGCAGTCGGAACGCACACAGGTACAAACGACCATTGCGACCCTCGGTGCCATCAAACTGATGGGCAATACCGAAGCTGCACAGGCTGAGCTGGACAAACTTGGTCTTGGCATTACCTACGACCAGATTGACAGTGAAATTGAAAACCAGCAGTCTCGGCTTGACGCAGTCAACGCCGAAATCGAAGGCCTGGAAGCCATTCGCGATTCCATTGTCAGCAGCGGCATCGTCCCCGGCGATATTCCCAGTTCCGAAGAAATGACCGAAATGCAGGGCACCATCATGCAGGGCATGCTGCAGATGAGCTCCGCAGTGGCTCAAATCGACAGTGGTCTGAATACCATTGAATCCTCCCGAAAGGACGCTCTGTCTCAGGCCGACCTCAACAGCATCCTCAGTCTGGACACCGTTTCCCAGATTTTGTACGCTCAGAACTTCTCCATGCCTGCAGGCTATGTGGAGCAGGACGGTATCAATTATATGGTTTCCGTCGGTGACAACTTCACCTCCGTGGAAGAACTGGAAAATCTGATGCTGTTCGACTTTGGGCTGGACGATGTGGAACCCATTTATCTGGGTGACGTAGCGGATATATTCGTCACCGACAACTCCGCAAACATCTACACTCGTCTCGGTACCGAGCCCGGTTTGATGCTGAACTTCGAAAAGCAGTCCAACTACGCAACCGCAGAAGTCTGCGAAGGCATTCAGAAACGTTTTGATGCACTGGAAGCAGAATACGACGGTCTGGAATTCTTCCTGCTGATGGACCAGGGCGATTACATCATGCATATCGTAGACTCCATTCTGGAAAGCCTGCTGTTCGGCGCGCTCTTCTCTGTACTGGTTCTGTTCATCTTCCTGAAGGACTTACGTCCTACCTTCATTACTCTGTGCTCCATCCCCCTGAGCCTTGTATTTGCAATCGTACTGATGTACTTCTCCGACATCACACTGAACGTCATTTCTCTGTCGGCGCTGTCCATATCCGTCGGTATGTTGGTTGACAACTCCATCGTTGTCATTGAAAACATCTACCGTCTGCGCTCCAAGGGCGCAAATACTATTCAGGCTGCCGTATCCGGTGCAAAGCAGGTGCTGGGCGCTATCACCTCCTCCACCCTGACCACCGTCTGTGTATTCCTTCCCATCGTATTTGTAGACGGCTTGACCAAGCAGCTGTTTATGGATATGGCTCTGACTATGGGCTATGCGCTGATGGCCAGCTTGATTGTCGCTTTGACACTCGTACCGGCCATGGCATCCAAAATACTCAAGGACGACAGACCCTTGAAGCAGGACATCATGGCAAACGTCTATGCAAAGTACCGTCCCGCTGTTGCCTGGTCCCTGGACCATAAAGCCATCGTTTTGATTGCAGCCCTGGGTATGCTGATTGTCTCTGCAGGTCTGGCAATCTCCCGCGGCTTCACCTTCATGCCTGAGATGGATTCCAATACTGTTACAGTCACCATCACCTTTGACGAAGAAACCGCCATGGAAGACGCAATGAAGACTTCTGACGAGGCCATCAAGCGTGTGTCCACCATTGAGCTTGTAGATACCGTAGGTGCCACCATGAGCACCGATAACGGTATTTCCGTTTCGATGTACGTAGTCCTGCCCGAAGGCACTCCCGGCAGCGGTGTTGCCAAGGAAATCGAAACCATGTGCGCAGATTTGGACTGCAACATATCCACCACCTCCGCAATGATGGATATGTCCATGCTCACCGGCGGTGCAGGCGTTTCTCTGAACATTTACAGCAATGATATGGAAGACCTGGAAACCGCTGCTCTTGCAATCGGGAGTACTCTGGAGGGATTGGAAGGTGTCGGCACCGTATCCAACGGTCTGCAGGATGCTACCACCGCAATCCATGTCAACATCGACCGCAACAAAGCCATGGCAAAGGGCTATACCACCGCTCAGATTTATATGCAGCTTGCAACGGGTATGACCACTTCCGCCACTGCCACTTCCTTTGAGCTGGCCGGCACCAGCATTGACGTCATCGTAGAGCAGCCCGAAGCCAAGAAAATCACACTGGACAATCTGCTGAATCAGAAGTTTACGCAAAGTGGAGCAATGGGCGGAGAAGACACCGAATTCACCCTGGCAGACGTTGCAACCATCGAAGAAATCACCACCCTGACCACCATCAACCGCGAAGACCAGCGCCGTTATCTGACAATTTCCGCTTCTCTGGAAGAAGGCTATAACGTCACACTGGTAACCGCCGATGCCCAGTCCGCCATTAAGGACTTGACCCTTCCCGACAGCGTGGAAGTTTCCTTCGGCGGCGAAAACGAAATGATTATGGACGCAATGGTTCAGCTGCTGCTGATGCTGCTGTTGGGCATGATGCTGGTTTACTTCATCATGGTCGCACAGTTCCAGAGCCTCAAGAGTCCTTTCATCGTTATGTTCACCATTCCTCTGGCGTTTACAGGCGGCTTCCTGGCACTGCTCATTACAGGCTACGAAGTCAGCATCATCTCCATGATTGGGTTTGTTATGCTGGTCGGCATCATCGTAAATAACGGTATCGTTCTGGTGGAATACATCAACCAGCTTCGCGCAGAAGGTATGGAACGCCGTGAAGCAATCCTCGAAGCAGGTGTCACCCGTGTCCGTCCCATTCTGATGACCTCTCTGACCACCATTCTGGGCCAGATTGTCATGGCAATGGGCAACGACATCGGTACCATACTGGTGCAGCCTATGGCAATCGTATGTATCGGCGGTCTGATGTACGCAACTTTGATGACATTGTTTGTCATCCCCATCATCTATGATATGCTGAATAAGAATGACCTGTATATCGTCAGCGACGAAGACCTTGTCATTCTGGATCTCTAAATTAAAAAATACAAACAGGCAGTCCGTAAAAGACTGCCTGTTTCTTTTTATAAAATCACTCACAGCTATAAGCTGTGGGTGTTTTTGCGTTCATAATCGCATCAATGGGTCTTCACGTATTCAATGCCCGCATGAAGCGCCTTGATATTGCCATCCAGGAACTTCATTTTTCTGGGACCAAGCTCTTCCTTCATCGCAGCAATCACCGTATCAACAGCGACAATTTCGGGCTTCATCGCAAGATAAGCTCCGAGAATCACCACATTCGCCCCCTTGGGATTGCCCACCTGTTCCGCGATCTCCGTTGCGGGAACATACGCGACATTCAAGTCATCACGGCTGCATTTGGTATCCGTCAGAGAGCTGTTGATAATGAGCGTGCCACCTGTTTTGATGCTGTGCTCAAACTTCAGCAGAGAAGGCAGATTCATAGCAATGACGCTGTCGGGTGCGGTCACAACAGGTGCTGCAATGGGCTTATCGGAAACAACAACGGAGCAGTTGGCAGTACCGCCACGCATTTCGGGGCCGTAGGAGGGTAGCCATGTGACTTCCTTGCCTTCCATCAGCCCCGCACATGCCAGAAACTTACCGATGAGCAGTGTTCCCTGCCCGCCAAAGCCTGCAAAAATGCACTGTTCTAACATATTATTCAGCCCCCTTATCTTTGAAGGTTCCAAGCGGATAATAAGGAATCATTTCCTGTGCCACCCAGTCCATTGCTTCCACAGGGCTCATGCCCCAGTTGGTGGGACAGGTGGACAGCACTTCGATTAAGCAGAAGCCCTTGCCCTCCAGCTGATACTGAAATGCTTTCTTGATGGCCTTCTTCGCCTGATTGATATGAACAGGGGTATCAATGGCAACTCGGGCAATGTAGTAAGCACCTTCCAGCGTAGCCAACATTTCGCTGATTCGAATGGGACTGCCGCACCAATCGGCATCACGGCCATTGGGAGAGGTTGCGGTCTTCTGACCTACCAGAGTTGTAGGTGCCATCTGACCGCCGGTCATGCCGTAAATGGCATTATTGATAAAGACAGTCACGATTTTTTCGCCGCGCATTGCCGCATGCACAACTTCTGCCGCACCGATGGAAGCAAGGTCCCCGTCGCCCTGATAGGAGAACACCAGTGCATCGGGTCTTGCACGCTTGATGCCTGTGGCAACTGCAGGGGCTCTGCCATGGAGCGCATTGACCATGTCGAAATTAAAGTAGTTATTTGCAAATACGGAGCAGCCGACAGGGCTGACGCCGACAGCCTTGCTGCCTGCATCCAGTTCTTCGATTGCTTCCGCAACCAGTCGATGTACGATACCGTGACCGCAGCCCGGGCAGTAGTGTCTGGGAACATCAGTCAGCAGCTGTGTGGGTTTATACGTAATTGCCATGTCTCATTCCTCCCTCATGCTCAGGATCTTTTCACGGATCTCATCTACAGTGGGCAGATGGCTGCCACAGTGACCGAAGAAGTCCACCTTCTGTGCACCGTTGATTGCCAGCTTCACGTCTTCCAGCATCTGGCCTGCGTTCATTTACACGTCCAGAACAGCCTTTACACCGGGCTGAGTCGCTGCTTCGCGCAC
>JAFQPT010000074.1 GCA_017411665.1 Oscillospiraceae bacterium
GAAACCTTGCCTGTACCGAAGGTGTCGACCATCACGGAAACGGGATTTGCAACGCCGATTGCATAAGCAAGCTGCACCTCACACTTATCCGCATAACCTGCGGCTACGATGTTCTTGGCAACGTGGCGAGTTGCATAACAAGCAGAACGGTCAACCTTCGTGGGATCCTTACCGGAAAAAGCACCGCCACCGTGACGTGCGTATCCACCGTAGGTGTCAACGATGATCTTACGGCCGGTCAGGCCGGAGTCGCCCTGAGGACCGCCGATTACAAAGCGGCCGGTGGGGTTGATGTAGTACTTGGTAGCGTCGTCCAGCAGTTCGGCAGGAACAATGGGAGACACAACGTGCTTGAGCATGTCTGCGCGAATTTCTTCCAGACTTGCTTCGGGAGCGTGCTGGGTGGAGATGACGATTGCGTCTACGCGGAAGGGCTTGCCGTCCTTGTCGTATTCAACGGTGACCTGAGTCTTGCCGTCGGGACGCAGGTAGGACAGAGTACCGTTCTTGCGCACGTCGGTCAGCTGCTTTGCCAGCTTGTGTGCCAGGGAGATTGCCAGAGGCATCAGTTCCTTGGTTTCGGTGCATGCGTAGCCGAACATAATGCCCTGGTCGCCTGCACCGTTGCCCATTTCGCCGCCTTCCTTGGATTCCAGGGAGTTGTCTACGCCCAGAGCAATATCAGCGGACTGTTCGTCGATGCTGGTCAGCACTGCGCAGGTGTCGCAGTCGAAGCCGAACTTTGCGCGGTCATAGCCGATGTCGCGTACCACTTCGCGTGCAATGGCGGGGATATCAACATAGCAGTTGGTGGTGATTTCACCCATGATGTGAACCAGACCGGTGGTTACGGTGGTTTCGCATGCTACGCGGGAATTGGGGTCCTTTTCCAGCATTGCATCCAGAACTGCGTCGGAAATCTGGTCGCAGATTTTATCGGGATGTCCCTCGGTAACGGATTCGGAAGTAAACAGATGTCTTGCCATGATGATATTCCACCTTTCAAAGTAATTTTCGTTTTGGAAGAGTGATTTCGGTGTTTTCGGACAAACAAAAAAACCCCACCGAGCGGCGGAGTCGAATTAAGGAAGTCGGGACCTCATCTGTCGATCAACACACCGTCGGATTTAGCACCTTGATTTATTCAGGTTGCCGGGTTTCACAGGGCCGTTCCCTCCACCACTCTTGATAAGGCAAATCTATATATCAAATTGTTATTTCAGCCAGCCTTCGTTTGGACAGCCTGTTCATTATAGCGATTGTTTTGACATTTGTCAACAAATTTATAAAAATTTTTTGGGAAATTTCACAACTGTAAAGATGCACAAAAACACTGTGGGAGATGGTTTTTTCCATCGTGTTTTTGTCTAAACGGACAGGGGACAGCCCTCTGCGAAGGCGGCAAAAAGGCTTCCCCATTGGGGAAGCCTTTTTGTTATGTACGTGGAAGGGTTATTCCTCGCGCTTCTTTTTCTTGGTGTAAACCACAACACCGGTCAGACCCAGCAGGGAGGCGGCCAGTGCTGCGCCCCACAGGAATACGTCATTGGTATCCCCTGTCTGAGGATTCTGACCCAGAGGGGGAATGTATTCCATATGTACGCCCTTGCACATGGAGCAGGTACGTTCCTTCTTGCCGTAGGTGGTGTCGGTGGGTTCCTTGACTACGACCCATTCGCTGTAATCGTGTGCCAGCTTCTTGCCGTATTCTTCGCCGCAGACAGAGCAGGTTGCCTTTGCCAGACAGGTAGCGGTGCCGCCTGTGTGCTTTGCCTTATTGATGATGCTGCCTGTGCGGTCATTGCAGTCTGCACCGCTGCATTCCTGCCAGTGGTAGGTGTCATCGTGCTTGTAAACGCCATGTGCATAGCTGTGACCGTGAGCGGAATCGGCCAGCACGGGCAGCTTGAAGACAACGGTATAAACTGCAGCGGGTGCATCGTCGCCGTCAACTGCGGAGACGACCAGAACATCTTCCGCTTCCGCACCGTTCAGGGTAAAGTTCTTGGTTTCGGGAGCAGGCAGGATATTGCCGGGCGCTGCTTCGATTTCCAGCGCTACCCAGTATTCCTTATCGGCTTCTACAACTGCGTCGGCAGCTGCATTGTCATCGGGACCGGGAACGGAGTCGGTATCAATGCCGAAGAACTCGCTATAAACGGAAATACCTGCAGGAGCTGTAAATACAATATCGGTGAGCTTCTTGCCCAGATCATGGTTGGTCATGGTAAAGGCTGCGTTTGTCAGCTGGGTTCTTGCGTCATAGCCGCAGACGTCACAAATCTTGTCGGTGTCCATACCGCTGTGGCCGGATTCGTTCTGCCAGCTGCCCTTCAGGTCGGGACAAGCGGGGTCGGTGCATTCTTCCCAATGGTTTTCGTCGTCGTATTCGTTAATGCCGTTATAGGTGTGCGTGTGAACGGGTTCTTTCACGGTAACCGTTGCGGAAGCGGTCTTGGTCGTATCGCCTGCCGCTCTTACGATAACAGTCAGTGTTGCTGCGGTTTCGTCAGCGCCGACAGTCAGCAGACCGTTTGCATTGATGGTGGAAGCGGTGCCGCCGCTGACAGCCCATGCTACGTCTTTGTTGAAATCACCGGTGCCGCTGACGGTAGCGGTAAACTGCTGGGTCTTGCCCTGTTCCACGGATGCGGAAGCGGGGTCAATGCTGATGCCTGTTACTTCTGCAACGGAGGGCTCGGTAACGGTAACCGTTGCGGAAGCGGTCTTGGTCGTATCGCCTGCCGCTCTTACGATAACAGTCAGTGTTGCTGCGGTTTCGTCAGCGCCGACAGTCAGCAGGCCGTTTGCGTTGATGGTGGAAGCGGTGCCGCCGCTGACAGCCCATGCTACGTCTTTGTTGAAATCACCGGTGCCGCTGACGGTAGCGGTAAACTGCTGGGTCTTGCCC
>JAFQPT010000075.1 GCA_017411665.1 Oscillospiraceae bacterium
AGTGTTGATGGCGGTGACACCACACAAACCGAACCCACGGTGACGCCTGTGGTCACACCCGACACCGCACCCGAGCCTACGCCTACACCCGAGCCTACGGATACGGAGGAGGATGCCAAGTTCACCTTTGTGGTGGAAGGAATGGAACAGACGGTATCTGCCCGCAAACACACCAGTCTGATGGGATATTCCATGGTGTATGACCATGGGATGCTGACCTTTGAAAAGCATGACGGCTACGACCTGTATGTGGAGACTGCGGAAACCAATCTGCCTGCTGTGCAGATTAAAATCTCCAAGGAAAAGCGTACTGTGGGAGACGTGGTCAGTGCGCTGGTGAAGAGCGGCGCGGATGAAAGTGGATATATGCGTCTGGGTGGCTGCGAAGCCCGTGTGCTGCACTACATTGCAGGCAACAGCTTCGATTCCGAAATGAAGACCTATTATGTGGTGCAGGCAGGCAGCAGCGTGTACCTCATTGAAAACAGCTATTTCTATGAAGCTGCGGAAGGCTCCGGCAGTCGTCTGGCGCAGATGGTGAACACCATCACCTTTGAAAATGTACCCGAGGCCAAGGAACTGAAGATACTGTTTCGCAACAAGGAAATCAAGGACTTTACCTCTGTGATCGGTGATGTGACAACGCTGCGCGTGGGCACCGAAGCGGGGGCATCCTGCGCGGACATCAAGTGGAGCACCTCCAAGGAATCCGTATGCACCTTGATTCCCAACGGCGGAACCTGTGACGTGGTCATCAAGGGCGCAGGGGTCGCAGAAGTCACCGTCACCTGCGGCGATTTGACCGCTACCACCGTTGTCCGCGGAAAAACCTCGTGGTAAGAGAATCAACCGAAAAAGCCCCGACCGTATGGTCGGGGCTTTTTTATTCTTCTGTGTTTTCCGAGGTTTTTTCGTACTTTTCTGCGCTTTCCTGCAGGGTTTTCCGTACGGCATCCATGATTTCGTCGAGATTGAAGGTGAAGTGATCCGTTTTGGTTTTGCGGTATTCCTCCATGGCTTGGGCGATGTCCCTGCCGTCTATGTAAGCCTGAATCCCTGCCATCCATTCGTCGTCTTCCGCGTAAAACGGGTCCTTGCCGTATGCCATGAGGAAGTTGTACAGAAACTGTCCGAAGCGTTGGTCGGGGGTCTTTTTCCATGCTTCGCCCAGCTTGGCCAGCAGAGAGTCGATACGGTTGATGTCTCTCATTGCAAAGCTCCTTTTCATCATTTATTGTCTTCATTATACTGCGCATTGCCGCAAATGCAAAGAAAATCCCCCATCCGTATGGAAGGAGGATTTTCTTGGGAAATAGGTTTTAGAAATGGAAAAGATGATTCACATCAGTTTTTCAATGAGTTTATCCACTGCAACTTCGGACAGGGCTGTGACCAGCGCCACAGCGTCGTCTCTGCAGTCGGTGATGCCGATGCTGTGCAGCAGCTTTTCTCCTGCGGCAACGGCAATGTCGTAGTATCCCAACGCCTCTCTGCCTGCATCGGTCAGAAACACGGCATGTCTGTGCTTTTCCACCAGACTCAGATTCTCCAGTGTGCCCAGCATATGGTGCACAGAAGGCATGGACAGTCCGATTTGGCGGGAAATATCTGTTGCGCGGACATTCCCTTCCGTCGAGAGTGCACGGATACAGAGCATATAATTCAACTGCGATTGGGTCAGTTTCTGCATTGTATACGTCCTTTTAGTCAGCGGAGTCCATATGACAGCCGCTGCAGCCACCGCTGCAGGTGCCTGCGGAAGGGCAGCCGATACATACGGTACCACGCTTTTTTTCCTTG
Source organism: Oscillospiraceae bacterium (assembly GCA_017411665.1). Next base: position 1,801 of record JAFQPT010000075.1, read on the forward strand.
ATGATATACCCAATGGCAGCACCCAGAATGATTGCCACGACGGCAATAATAATCACATTTGTCATAGGACTCTCCTTAATAAATTACTTGTTCAGTGCGTATTCTTCTGCCAGACCCTTATTTGCCTTGCGAATCAGAGATACGATGACAGCTACGATTGCAGCCACAACGATCAGACCGGGAACGAAGCCTGCGCCGAAGGAGCCGGTGGTGATCAGAGTGCCGATCTGGTATACCAGATATGCTACGGTGTAGCCGGTTGCAAACTGCAGTGCGACGCCGCCCCAGAACCACTTGCGGTCAGCAATTTCGGAGTTCATTGCGCCCAGTGCTGCAAAGCAGGGGGGAGTGTACAGATTGAACATCAGGTATGCCAGTGCAGCAACCTTGGTGATTGCAAATACGGTTGCAACTTCTGCGCCTGCGCCTTCCATCAGAGCCAGCTCTTCGGTATCGATCAGGTTTTCCAGACCGACGAAGCAGACTGCCAGAGTACCGACAACGTTTTCCTTCGCAATGAAGCCGGTCACTGCTGCTGCAGCCAGCTGCCAGGAGGCAACGCCTACGATGGGAACCAGCAGAACCGCAACGGGAGATGCGATGGAGGCCAGGATGGAGTCGCTTGCAACTTCTGCAACTTCGAAGCTCCAGGTGAAGGTCTGCATAATCTGAACAACGGTGTTGCAGACCAGAATGATGGTGAATGCCTTTACGATGAACGCCCAGCCGCGTGCACACATTTCCATGAATGCGCGCTTAATAGAGGGCAGCTTGTATTCGGGCAGTTCGATGATGAAGAAGGACTTCTTGTTCTTGTGGCCGGAAATCTTGTTTACCAGCAGTGCGCCTACCAGAATCAGCAGGATGCCCACAAAGTACATCAGAGTGCCGACCCAGCTTGCATCTTCAAAGAATGCACCTGCAAACAGTGCGATCACGG
>JAFQPT010000076.1 GCA_017411665.1 Oscillospiraceae bacterium
TACTGTCCTGTTTTCATGGCGCTGATTTATCGAAGTACAAGGACAGTATGCGACCCCTGATTGAAAAGGACATGGAAGAAACTGAAAGATTACTAACTGAGTAAATTCCAATTTGACAAACTGATTAGCATAGTTTCAGTTCCAAAAGAGAGTTTCACTTCCCGTTTAATAGTTTCATTTTTTGAGTGAAACTAAATGAAACCTTTTGAAACCGTATCATTATTATCAACGCACTTCAAAAAGAAGCGACCGTCTTGTGCGGTCGTTTCTTTTTCTTTGAGAAGGGATACGAATTTGCGGCATCTTATTTTTCACAGAAAGCGCGCGGGCGCGCTGCTTTGGGCTGCAGGCTTTTCCCACTGCCTGTGGAAATGAAAGGAACGGTCGAAGATGCTGAAGAAATCTTCTGCTCATCACCTCTCCCCATGTAATCACTGATACAATGGTCGCAAATTCATTTTCCTATGGTTGAAATGCTTTTCTTTAATGATATAATCATTCCAAGAGAACGTCCATCAGCTTAATCCTTGAAATGGCGTAGAACACATAATTGCCAGCAACAAAACGATTGCTGAAACAAATGATATCAGAGGTATTTATGAAGGGTAAATATTGGTTTAACATAGAACCTGTTTCAAAAGATGTTCAAATCATTTTTGAATATAAAGAATATCAGTTTATTAATGACGTTATACACCTATGTAATATAGATGAATTAAAAAGCATCATAAATTCTATCAAAAAACATATTGAGGATGGTCGTGTATATTCCTACGCAAAGGAATACCTCAGTATTTTTATTACATATAACTGTTGCTGTATTGAATATGAATTACCAAACCAATCCCATACCTGTTTTATTGATTGTAATAAAATGGCTGAAATATTGGAAAAATATGTGGATAAATATGAACATTGCGAAGACATATTCAAATTTTAATTTTAAATATCGGTATAAGAAAACACCTCACTTCATTACTGAAGTGAGGTGTTTTTTAACCTTGATTGCTGTTCATCTGTCGAACCTTTTCTGATGATTTTTCGGTAATTGTGTGGTATAATATCAGTAACAAAGCCGAAGGAGTGATTGTATGGCTCTGTTCAATCTGTTTCAGAAGAAAAAGTGCGCCGAATGTCTCCGTCCCATCAAGGACCGGGCATTTGAGTGGAACAGCAAACCCTACTGCAAAGAGTGTTATGACCGCAAGGTCACGCTCAGTCGTCAAACCGGCCAAGACACTGCCGTGAAAGACACAGCACCGAATGGACTGCATCTAGGTGAGTTTTCCTACACAGCTGCAGACAGACGGCAAATCAAGGCCGCCGGATCGCGTCACATGCCTCCTGCCTTGAACAACACCGAAGCACAGCTTCATCTGCTCAAGCAGCTGTCTGCGGTTATGGACATCACGGTTACAGAGCTCAAAACAGCATACGCATGGAACATTCCCGAAGGCTTATCCAACGAGCAAAGAGAACAGCTTTTCATCACTTCACTGGTGGAAACCATTCTGTATGTTGACCATACCCTTGCTTTAATCAACCCCGATTATCTGAGAAAAAAAGCATCCGATGCCACTGCGGAAGAGCTTGTACGGGCATGGGTCGTGCTGGACTATTACTCCACCGCATTAAAGCCGGAGCACACACAGAACATCCAGCATTTCCGCGACTATATCCACAGCATGATTCTCCGTTTGGAGGCCCTCGACAAAAGCGGTCTCGTGCCTCCCGTCAAAATCAGAGGCACGGAAATCCACATTGACTCCGCAGCACTGTTCCAATGGCTGAACAGCAATCCGCTGACACCCCAGTACGAACTGCTTGATTCGATTCCCCTTGCAGAGAAAGACCCTGCACTGTCCCTTTATGAAGACGGCGTACTGACTCGTACATACTGTCTGCAAACCGAAGGTGACGAGGACTTCAGCGGAAAGTATTTTCTGATTTCCGTACGTTTGGGCACACAGGGCCGTCCCACGGTACCCGTAGCGCAAATCGACGGATTCATTTCCGATACCCCCGAATCCCGCAGAATGACCACAAACGATATCGGCTACCGTATGGAAGGTCATTTCCTTGTCTGCGGCGGTGACGCCACCAAACAGCGAATGGAAATGAACCGCGGACAGGACCTCCCCATGAAGGCCTTGAAATATCCCGGCTACACCACCCCGTCCAACATTCGTCTGATTGGGATTTGTCCTGACTGCGGAAAATCCTTCACCTTCCACGGCTATGCATTCTATATGGCACAAAACGAAGTCGCTTACTCCGATGACGGTCTGGATTGCTGTGAAATCACAGACCATATCACCGATTGGAGCGCATGGAGCTATAAAACCGACGGCAAAACCTTCCGATATTTCAATTCCTTCTGCTGTCCCCACTGCATGGCTCCGTACATCGACTACAAAAAATATCCTCAGAACAAGGTATTCGGGGTTTCCGGCTGTGTCCATCTCGGCAGAAAAGCCTACCGCACCGAATAACACTCAAAAAAGGAGATTCTGTCATGACAGACCATCAAACCATCGTAGAAACGATTATCCCTGCCAAGCTGCAGGAGATTCAACAAAAAGAAAACGTACGGATTCTGCACTGTGTGGAATCCGGCAGCCGCGCATGGGGCTTTGCCTCTCCCGACAGCGACTACGATGTCCGTTTCATTTACGTACGCCCCTTGAAATACTACCTGCGTCTGGAAAAGACCCGCGATGTCATCGAATGGCAGCTGGATGACACACTGGACATCAACGGCTGGGACTTGCAAAAGGCCCTGCGTCTGCTCCATTCCTCCAATCCCACCCTGTTTGAATGGAACAGTGCTCCCATCGTATACCACACCACCGAAGAATGGACTTCTCTGTCTCCCATCATTGACAAAGCATTCCGCAAAAAGGTAGGGCTGCACCATTACCTCAGCACCGCAAAAAAGAATTACAAGGAATACCTCACAGAAGACAGCGTGAAGCTGAAGAAATATTTCTATGTACTACGCCCGATTCTGGCATGCCGCTGGATTCTGGAAAAGCAGACAGTTCCCCCCGTTCTGTTCTCCGAGCTGTGTAATGCCTGTCTGGACGAGCACATGGTCCCCATTGTCTCGAATCTTGTGCGCATCAAGAAGGAGACTCCCGAAATCGGCTACGGTCCCCGTATTGATGTGCTCAACGAGTATCTGGAGCAATCTATTGACGAAATCAATGAAATTCTCAATACCCTTCCCGACGATAGCCCCGTATCCTGGGAAGAACTGAACGGACTGTTTCTGCACGCAGTCGGCGTAAATTCTTAAGGTTCCATCCCCCAAGACACAACTGCAGGTCTTGGGGGATGTTTCTTTCCGCGGCAGTTTCTGTCTCTTGCAGTTGTCAGTATTTTCCGATATACTGTTCCCAAAAAGGAGTGAGCACATGGGATATTTTGCAGTTATTGATACAGAAACAAACTGGAGTGATCAGGTCATGTCTATCGGCACCATCATTGCCGATTCTGAGACCTTCGGCATGGTTTCCGCAAGATACCATATCCTCACCCCCGAATATCTGGTCGGCGGTATGTTCTCAAGCACATTGTTTGACGAATCCCGTCTGCGTCCCATCATCTGCAGCCGCAAAAAGGCTGTCAGCGATTTAATCGCACTGTTCGCCAAATACAACGTGCGGGCTATCTTTGCCTACAACGCAAACTTTGACCGCACACACCTGCCCGAATTTCGGAACATGGCGTGGTATGACATCATGCGTCTGGCAGCATACAGGCAATACAACCCCATGATTCCCGCAGATGCGGACTGCTGCAAAACAGGCCGTCTGCGGCGAGGCTTCGGGGTAGAACCCATGCTCCGTTTGCTTTCGGGTGATACCTTCTATCACGAAACCCACAACGCCGTCTACGATGCCATCGACGAACTGCAAATCATGAAGCTGCTGGGGCATCCGTTATCCGCCTATTTTCCGCTATAACATCAAAGACCTCGCCTCTTTTCTTCTCGAACCCGGAAGAAAAGAGGCTTTTTTTGCTGCAATTTTTCAGAAATTTTCCCTAAGAAGAAGGAACTTCCATATCCTCCCTGCGTCAAATCACAAAGCACAATATATAGTGGAAATACAGATTGATTCTCTCCCATATTTTGCTATAATAGAACTATTACAAAACGGTGACAACCAAGGATGTGGTTTACATATGAAATTGAAACAAATCATCGCATGGGTGTGCACAGTGTGTCTGTGTCTTTCCATGTGTGCATGCAGCGATCAATCGGCTGTATACGTTCAGTCCGTAGAGGATTTGATGCGAATGGGCGGTATTGCCCCCGGTGATCGCTTTGCAGGTCTGGTGGTATCCGAAAACGTGACGGAGATTCATAAGGATGCCGACAAAAGCATTAAAGATCTGCCTGTAAAAGAAGGCGACGATGTGGTGGAAGGCCAGCCCCTGTTCTCTTATGACACCGAACAGCTGCAGCTGAATCTGGATAAGCAGAAGCTGGAGCTGACCCAGATGTACGCCACCATCGAAAGCTACAATGCACAGATTGCCACCCTACAGCAGGAAAGCGCTTCTGCCACAGGCACCACCAAGCTCCAATATACCATTGAGATTCAGTCCACCCAGCTGGATTTGAAGGAAGCACGGCTACGCGTTGCCGCAAAGGAAGAGGAAGTCAAAAAAGCAGAACAGCTTCTGGAAAATGCAACAGTCGTCTCCCCTGTCAGCGGACGCATCCAAAATATCAACAGCAGCGGCACAGATAATTACGGTAACCCCGCCGCCTTCATTACGATTCAGCAGGTTGGCTCTTACCGCATCAAGGGAATTCTGGGTGAGCTGCAGCGAGGCGGTCTGATGGAAAATGATCGCGTGACTATTCATTCCCGTACCGACGACAGTCTTACATGGTCGGGTACCGTCACTCTGGTGGACTACGAAAGTCCCTCGCAGGGCAGTGACTATGATCGCTATTACGGCAATTCCGCCGATGAAATGACCACTGCAAGCAAGTACCCCTTTTATGTACAGCCCGACA
>JAFQPT010000077.1 GCA_017411665.1 Oscillospiraceae bacterium
CAACGCCTACAAAGCCCTTGTCACGCTCGGGAATATAGCCGGGCTCACTGCCCACAATTACATTCATGGGTAGGAAGGTACACCGCCCCATATCCTTGCGTTTGAGCAGTTCAATGGCACGTGCGCCGTCTTCCTGGGTTTCCACAACGATATTTTGAGCAGCAGCTCCCAAAGCGGTTTCAATCGCAATCGCATAGGCATCTTCCGCCGTGATCAGCTCGCCTACCGCTCCGCGTACCCCCTTTAAGGTACCTTTGTCATATTCCTTCAGAACAAATTTGACTGCACGATTATAACCCTCGTGCTCTTTTTCCATATCTTCCAGCAAAGAGATGCGGCTGTCCGCAACCTTTGCATCAGATTCCAGTTGAGTGCGCTTTCCCTGCAGAGCTTCAAGCTGTTTTGCCAGTCGGTCTGCGTCCGCGCGTTTTTCTTCTACCAAACGGTGAAGCTGTTTTGTTTTCTGCTTGGCTTCCTGCTTCTGCGCATTTGCCTCCTGCAGCTTATTTCGAATTTGAGACAGCTTGTCCTCTGTCTCCATCATCGCCGTGTTCAGGTGCATTTGACGCTGTCTGGACTCCTGCAGACGCTCCGCAAGCATCACAGAAGAGGTCAGACACTGGGTCAGTTCCGCACTTTGTGCGCTTTCCTGCTCAACGAGCTTTCCATACTCTTCCCTTGCAGCACCGGAAATTTCCGCATTTACAGTGAAACGCTCCATCACCGCATCCGCCTGACTGCGGTTTTCCTCCAGCTGTCTGCCGATTTCTGCCAGACGGGCATCGTGGTCTGCCATTTGTCGATTCAATGCCTCGGCGCGTTCATCCTGCTGCAGCAATTCCGCTTCCATGCGGGCAATCCCTTCCATGGCATTTGTGAGATTTGCTCCCAAAACAGCTGCACTGGATTCCATTTCCGAGAGCTCACCTTCCATCTCGGACAGATGAATTCTCTTACGCTCCGTTTCCAGACTCTTATCCTGCATCTGCTGCGCAATCGCTTCAGAAGAAGCATACAGTCCGCCCAGTTCCTCACGGGTTGCCGCAAGGCTTCTGTTTGCCATTTCGAAGTCGTTATTCACGGCTTCTGCCTGTTCACGAAGCTTGTCCAGCGTATTCATCCAAACAGAAACTTCCAGCCCTTTCAGCTCATTGCGATAGCCCAGACATTTCTGCGCCACCTCGGCCTGTTTCTTCAAAGGGCCAACCTGCAGTTCCAATTCCGCAATGCGGTCATTGATACGAACCAGATTTTCCTGTGTTCTTGCAAGCTTACGTTCCGCTTCTTCCTTACGATAGCGATAACGGGAAATTCCCGCTGCCTCTTCCAATACTTCACGGCGCTGCTTCCCGTTGCCGGAAACAATTTCCGCAATTCTGCCTTGTCCGATATTGGAGTAACCGTCACGGCCAAGGCCGGTATCCATCAGCAGCTCATTAACATCCTTCAAGCGTACATGTTCATGATTGATTGCATATTCGCTTTCACCGCTGCGGTAATAGGAGCGAGTAATCACGACCTCACTGGCATCCAGATTGAAAAATCTGGTGGAGTTGTCAAAAATCAAAGAGACCTGAGCATAGCCAAGCTTGCCGCGCTTTTCGGTACCGCCAAAAATGACGTCCTCCATTTTCTCGCCGCGCAGCTGCTTGGTGCGCTGCTCGCCCATGACCCAGCGAATCGCATCGGAAATATTGGATTTGCCGGAGCCATTCGGCCCGACAATTGCAGTTATGTCGTTTTCAAATGTCAGGCGTGTCTTGTCCGGAAAGGACTTGAACCCCTGCAATTCCACGGCTTTTAAATACATGTAGTTTCCTCTAACGTTCAAATATAGAAACTGATCCGAAAATCAGAGTATAATCAATTTATTGTATTATATTTTTGTTCATTTTGCAACGAATTTTAACGAAATTTCGTCACTTTTCTCTTGCTTTTCTTTTATTTTAATCGATTTCAAATTGAATTTTCTTTCAAGTGCACATATATTGCAGCGATGCTGACCGACCATCTGGGATATTTTCCCTTTTCCGACTTCCAGAATCACACTGCAACCCTGCTCAACCCCCTGCAGCAGCTGACTTGCACGATTGAGCATCATGCGACTCTTTACCAGTTCACCCAGTGCCGGATGATAAGCACCACCTGCCGCATCGCCGTTTGAAAGTTCCTCAGTGGGATTTAACCCCAATCTGATAACCGGAATTCCCGCATCTTCAAAAATCGGTACAATTTGCGCACAAACAGTCACAGCATCTTCCACGCTGTGTTCGCGATACATTCCTGCCTGCCACAGTTCATATAAGGCAGTATCTCGAACAATCACAGTCGGGTAAATACGTACCCCATTCGGACGCAGTGCTGCCAGTCTTCGTGCTGTCACCAACGATGAAGATCCATCCTCATCTCCCGGGAGCCCTGTCATCATCTGCAAAATCAAATCAAATCCATGCTGCTTCACCAATTGAGCAGCTTGTTCCACGTGCTTCGCTGTATGTCCGCGTCCGCACATCTCCAATACGATATCATCCATCGACTGAGCACCCAGTTCAATGGTTTTTACGCCGTACTTCTTCAATCGGGACAAAACGGTATCATCAATTGCATCGGGACGGGTCGACAATCGAATTGAGTCGATTGTACCGTCTGCCAAGTACGGCTGTACCGCATCCAAGAGGCGTTCCTGTTCTTCAGCGGGGATTGCCGTAAAACTTCCCCCATAAAACGCAAGCTGCCGCTGTACCCCATTCGGGGTAATAGCGGCTCCTTGCTCAATCGCGCAGGACACTTCCCTCGGTGTGATTGGCCGCACTGCTCCTGAGATGCGCCGTTGATTGCAAAATACGCAATCATTGGGGCATCCCACATGTGGCACAAACACCGGGATAATGGTCTGTCTTGCACTCATTTTAATTTTCCGAGAGCATCTCCGGCTGCTGCCTGCTCTGCTTCCTTTTTCGTTCTGCCCACACCGCTGCCAACGGATAATCCGTTCAGATAAACACTGACGGTAAATTCCTTACAGTGGTCAGGTCCGCTTTCGCCGGTCACTTTATAGCTCAGTGACTGCCCGCTTTTCTGCTGAATCAGTTCCTGCAGACGGGTTTTGTTGTCACTGTTGGAAACCGGCATTCCCTGCTCCAGATTGATAAGGACACGGCTGAGAATGAATTTCTCGGCAACATCCATGCCTCCATCCAGAAACATTGCTGCAATGGTCGCCTCCACAGCATCTGCCAAAATAGACGGACGAGCACGCCCCCCGGAAAGCTCTTCACCCTTACCGAGGCGAATGAACTTACCGAGTTCCAGTTCCTGCGCAACCTTATGCAGCGCATTTTCGCATACCAGTTCAGCACGCAGTCTTGTCATGCGGCCTTCCGGCATCTCCGGAAAATGCTTATACAAATACTTTGCAGTGACAAAGCCCAACACGGAGTCTCCGAGAAATTCCAGACGTTCATTGCTGGTTACATCACGGCCACGGCTTTCATTTGCATAAGAGCTGTGAGTCAGCGCAATCTCAAGATATTCCTTATTTTTAAAGGTATATCCTATCTTTTTTTCAATTTCTTCCATTATAAATCAGTCCAAATCAGAATTTTCCTTGATATAGTTAACAACATCCTCAACTGTGGAAATGTTTTC
>JAFQPT010000078.1 GCA_017411665.1 Oscillospiraceae bacterium
ACCAAGCAAAGGATAATCCCACGTTCTTCCTTCTCAAAGGGATAAAGAACAGAAGCCAGTTTTCCGATTGCGCCGGCAATCCCCATCATTAGGAAAAACAGAACAATCACAAACAATACTTCCCCGTTGTTTACACCTGTGGTAAGTCCGGTCATCGACTTCAAAATTGTTGCGGGAAGCAAAACATTGGTCAAAACCGCACTGGTATATTTATTAAACTCAGGTCCGGAAATCTTAACTTTTGCACAGATATAGCCAATCAGAATCATCAATACCATCTGGGCCAATTGATTCACTACAGCACCCACAGATTTCCCTCCTTCATAAACAAATTAAATCTTCAAAATCATTCTTGCAAACTGGAAGAAAATCAGAAGAGACACTGTATCCGTTAAAGTGGAGATCAACGGAGCTGCCATAACAGCAGGATCAAGTCCGATTTTTTCTGCAAGAAGCGGCAGCGTACAACCAACGGTTTTTGCAAACATGACGACAAATACGATGGTGCAGCTGATTGTCATTGCTACTGCAATGGTGACATCGGGATTGTTCAGCAATACACGGTCAACCAGCAAAATTTTGATAAAGTTCACAACTGCCAAAGTAATGCCGCAAAGGACGGCTACTCTGATTTCACGCCAGATTACCTTCAACACATCACTGGGTTCAGTTTCGCCCAGAGACAAGCTTCGAATAACCGCCGTGGAAGCCTGGCTGCCCGAATTACCGCCTGTACCCATCAACATGGGAATAAACGCAGTCAATACAGCCTGTACCGCCAACGCATCCTCAAATGCCGTAATAACCATCTGCGTCATAGTTGCGGAAAGCATCAGAACAAGCAGCCACGGCATACGGCTTTTCCAAATCTCAAACACAGGAGAACGTGCATACGGAGTATCCATAGGAAGAATACCTGCCATCATTTCCATATCTTCCGTGTTCTCTTCTTCAATAACGTCGATGACGTCGTCAACAGTAATAATACCGACCAGACGATTTTCACCGTCCACAACGGGAACAGCCAGCATGTCATAGTCGGAAATAATACTGACAACTTCTTCCTGGTCCGCTCTGGTATGGGTAAAAATCACATTCGTGCTCATGATGTTCTCAATGATATCATCGTCATCATGGAGCAGCAAATCCTTTACCGTAACAACGCCTTCCAGTTTACGGTCTGCACTGGTAACATAGCAAACGTAAATGGTTTCTTTATCATCACCGATTCTGCGAATTCGAGCAATAGACTCTTTGACACTCATATACTTTTTCAAGTCTACGAATTCTGCAGTCATAATGCTGCCGGCAGAGTTTTCAGGATATTTCAGGTATTGATTGATCAGTTTTCTCGTTTCCGGCTTTGCAGTGCGCATAACACGACTGACAACATTTGCAGGAAGCTCTTCCATCAAGTCAACCGCGTCGTCCACGTACATTTCTTCAATCAAAGAGCCGAGCTGAGAGTCGGAAATAGAGTTAATAATCAACTCCTGTTCCGGCGGTTCCAATTCCGCAAAAACAGCAGCAGCCTGTTCCTTGGATAGCATCAAATATGTCAAAACCATCAACTGTTCGCCATCTTCACGCAAATCAGTCAAAAAGGTAGCTACGTCAAAATCTTCCATTTCACTGAACTGATTCCGAAGCTCACCTGTATTTTTTTCAGAAACCAGCAGGCGCAGATAATCTCTGTTGCTGTCGAATTCAAAAGTTTGGTTATTCATTTCACCCATCCTTTCTTCATTCCGTTGCATTTATGATTAATAAACATAAACAGCCATTTTATTTTTATATCATACCACTTCCCCGCTTTTTTCTCAACTATTTCACAAAGTTTTTATAAAGAAAAGCCACCTCAAGGCGAGGTGGCTCACTTAAAACAGTATACCGGTACAAATCCATAATAACGCTACCGCAGCAGCACCAACCACCCCAAACACCATTGGATAAAAGCTGTGGAATCGGTGCCATCCGTAGGTTTGGTTTACGTACCCGTTTGCTGCCTGCTTTGCCTGACGCAATAATTCTTTTTCTCCAATTCCCTGCGAGGAGAAAAAATCATCCCTCACAATAAAAATTGCCTGTTCAAAGATTTTGGGATCCGGAGATTTTACGATGATTACTTTTCTGGATAATCCCTTAACCATTCTTTACCTCCTAAAATTGGTTCACACAAAAATGATACCCTTTTCATGCGTTTCTAAACATGATTTACAAACGGTCATCCATTCGTACAGTCAATACAGTTTGGTCATCATCGAGCCGATTGATTTGTTGTGACTCCAGCAGAATCGACCGTGCCAGAATCTTCATCGAATCATACTCCTGCTCTATCATTTCATTTAAACGAATCGTATCATTTATGATAACTCCGTCTGACATCATCACCAGTACATCCCCCGGTTTCATTTGAAATCGCTCATGATAAATTTGTAATTCTCCTGCAGGAATTGTTCCTGCACATAACGTGTGTTTTTTTAATTCGACTATATTCGATTCTGCTTTCAGATATGAGGCGGCTGCACCCACCTTAAATAATTCGGACATGCCTGTATACAAATCCACACAAAACAAATCAATCGTCGCATAATCCCATTGATTGGGTTGGTATAAGGAAATAATCATATTTACCAAATGAACCGCGTCCATTGGTTGAACATCGCTTATTAAAAAACGCTCCATGAGTTGAACAATTCTACTGCTTTGACGTTTTGCATACTCTCCAGCACCCATACCATCGGACAATATCACATATAGGCACCCATCCTCCATTTTCAAATAGCTATAGTAATCTCCACATACCGCCTCTCCGCTTTTCCTTTTTACAGCCGCACCAACAGAAACCGCATAATGCTCCGCTTCATATAAATAAACGGTATCGTCCCGATCCTGATCCTTCATTGCCCGCAGCCTCATATCCAATAAATACGATAATTCATCCAGAATCCGAGTGGACGAAAGGATACGGGAAGCATGTTTGCCGTGTAATACAGTTTTCAGTCGTAAACTCTTAAGTCTCGATACAGAAATACTGCATTTCATTTTATTCATCATACAAAAATCATTAATTTTCTCTTGTGCCTGCCTGCACTCTTCATCAATAACAGGTGAATAATCAATTGATTGAATAAAAATATACGAAAGTCGCTCCAACAGAGCGCAAACAGATTTTTTTATTTCGTTGTATCTATTTTCATAAATCGTTTTTTCTACATTGCTTCTCAGTTCAAAATTCATTTCTCCGAGAATCATTTCTGCCTTTGGGCAATAATTTGAAAACCAATGCGGAATATCGTTCTGCAATACTCTGCCCCGTTCTTTCACATAGAACTCTAGACCATAGAGAATATTTAAAAGCTCATTTTGATGATTTGTCCAGCATAAATCTCTGTTTGCGCAGTCGTAACAGACTCGTTCCATTGATGAACGAAGAATATCAACCGTTGCTTGCTTCTCATATTCCAAAATCCCGCAATAAAGTAATTGCGCAGTATCTGTCAGCAGCTCTGTCATTTGTAATTCATTTGCACCTTTCAGTTGACGGCTTGTCCATACCTTTTCCCCTATCAGCGATGAATCAAAGCGTACCTGTAATAAACAAAGCCATTTTCGGGGCAACAACAAAAAAATCAAAGCTGCTGCAAAGATTTCGAGCATAAGATTCCATTCAAAATTCCCACCGGTTGATGAAAAGAAACCGCCCAGCCCTATCAAAAGGACAATACTCCCAAATTTATGCTTCACTCCGAATAGATTCATGAGCAAAGTATGTATGATACAAATATACATATATGAAGCTGCATTCTCACTCAATAATGTGATGAAAATCCCCATCGCTAATGGGAGAAGAGATAACTCTACCCCTCCACATCCCCCTCCGGACAATAATACAATTGACAGACATATAATGTTACCAAGAGATAGTTCGTACAAAAACCGATATCTGACACACGAGCAAATTACCGTCGTCAGACTCATCAAAAAGCATAGAATTTCTGATGATGTCGAAGAATCTTCCGCCTCATTCGCTAACGGACGCACACCGGTGTAAATAAATGCACACATTGACCCGCACACTATTTCCGATAATAAATCATGAAAATAAGAAAAATCACTGATTACAGAAGATACTGCACCAAATGCACATGTGATGCCGAGCACAAGTGTTACATTGATAATTCTAAACCAACGCTTATGATAAATCGGAGAATACTGACATACGAACGAAACAGTATAAATAACAACTGCAGAAGCAATATATTCCGCAGAATCATCAAAGCCCCACAAAACAGAATAGCCGACTGCACAGCCTATCAGAGCACTTACACCCTTACCCGATGCACCGACAGCACCTACAAATGCAACCGCCATATTGACACATTGCC
>JAFQPT010000079.1 GCA_017411665.1 Oscillospiraceae bacterium
CACAAAATTCAGCAAGCAGTTTCTCCAATGTGTAAAAGGAAATCGTTTTTTCTCTGAAAAACACTTGCTTTTTCATGGGAGACAGTATATCATGGTCATATTCAAAATGCAAGAGCTGTTTTGACAAAATATTTACTCTTTTTTAGGAGGAAACACAACAATGCTGTACCATTCTACGAGAAATCGTTCTCTCACCGCCAACAGTGCCGAGGCTGTCCTGGAAGGTCTCGCTCCCGACGGCGGTCTGTATATGCCCGAAGCACTGCCTGCATTTGACTGGCAGAAGTGTCTGGGCGGTACAAGCTTGACTATGTCCGCTGACATCCTCGGTGCGCTGCTGCCCGAAATTGACCATATGCAGGAGCTGGTAAATGCCGCTTATGCCGATAAATTTGAAACCGACGATTTGACCCCCACCGTCTCCGTAGGTGAGTTCTCCGTACTGGAGCTGTTCCGCGGTCCAACCGCAGCCTTCAAGGACGTAGCGCTGAGTGTGCTGCCCCGTCTGCTGACAAGTGCCAAGGCAAAGTGTGGTGTGGAGGAAGACATCCTCATTCTCACCGCCACCTCAGGTGACACCGGCAAGGCTGCTCTGGAAGGCTTCAAAAACGTTGACGGTATCCGAATCTGCGTGTTCTACCCCGACGGTGGTGTCTCCCCCGTTCAGCGCAAGCAGATGGTCACACAGGAAGGCAATAACGTCATCGTCTGCGCGGTGGAAGGCAACTTTGACGACGCTCAGACCGGTGTGAAGAACATCTTCAATTCCTTCCGTGACAAGGATTTGCCCTTCCGTCTCAGTTCTGCCAACTCTATTAACATAGGTAGACTGGCACCTCAGATTATGTATTACTTCCGTGCCTACGCGGATTTGATCGCCAACGGCACCATCGAATTGGGCGACGAAGTAAACTTCTCCGTTCCCACAGGCAACTTTGGCGATATTCTGGCAGGCTACATTGCAAAGAAGCTGGGTCTTCCCGTAGGCATGCTCATTTGCGCATCTAATGCCAACAATGTCCTCACCGACTTCATCCGCACTGGTGTCTATGACAAGCGCCGCGCTCTGCTGAAGACCCAGAGTCCCTCTATGGACATTCTGGTGTCCTCCAATCTGGAACGTCTGCTGTACCTCATGAGTGGCGACACTGAGCTGGTGTCCTCTCTCATGGCTCAGCTGAACGAACAGGGTGTCTATTCCCTGCCCGACGAATTGAAGCAGGCCGTACAGGCTGAATTCTGGGCAGGCTGCTGCAGTGATGAACAGGGCCGTGAAGTCATCGACAGAGTCTGGAACGACTACGCATACCTGTGCGACCCCCACACCGCAGCAGGCTGGGCAGCCGCAGAGGAATATCGTGCCGCAACAGGTGACGACCGTCCCATGGTCGTGCTGTCCACTGCATCCCCCTACAAATTCCCCGCAGCGGTGCTGCAGGCACTGGGTACCGACAACAACAGCAGCGACGAATTCAAGCAGATGCAGCTGCTGAATTTGGAAACAGGCGTTGACATTCCTCCCATGCTTGCAGATTTGGAGCAGAAGGAAGAGTTGCATCTGGGTGTCATTCCCAAGGACAAAATGCCCGAATTTGTATTGAGTCTGTAAGAAAGGAATCTCTTATATGAAAGTTACCGTCTGTGTCCCCGCCACTACCGCCAATCTGGGCCCCGGCTTTGACAGCTTTGGTCTGGCACTGACACTGTACAATCATATTTCTCTGGAAGAAACAGAAAGCGGTCTGGAATTCATCGGCTGTCCCGCAGACTATGCCAATGAGGACAATCTGATTTTCGTCTCCTACAAAGCTGCCATGGATGCCATAGGCATCCCCGTCAAGGGCTTGAAAGTTGAAATCGCATCCGATATCCCCATCTCCCGCGGTCTGGGTTCTTCCGCTGCGTTGCTGACCGCAGGTGCCATGGGTGCAAATGCCCTCCACGGCAACCCGCTGTCTCTGCACCAGATTCTGGAAGTGACCAACCCCATTGAAGGTCATCCCGATAACCTCGCTCCTGCCATCTTCGGTGGTCTCACCGCATCCATGATGCTGGGTGACCAACCCATTACCGTTCCCTGCACACTGCACCCCGACTGGAAATTCCTGGCGCTGGTCCCCGACTTCCCTCTGTCCACCTCCGCAGCCCGCGGTGTCCTGCCCGCAAGCTACTCCCGCGCCGATGCGGTGTATAATGTAGGCCGCGGCGCACTGGTCATCAAGGCATTGGAATTGGGCGATGAGCAGCTGCTGGCAGCAGCCATGGACGATAAAATCCATCAGCCCTATCGCAGAAGCCTCATTGCCGACTACGATGTAATTGAATCCATGGTCCAGGCACAGGGCGCAGCCTTCTGTCTCAGCGGTGCAGGTCCTACCCTGCTGTGTGTCACCCGCAGCAGCGAATTGGAAGGAACTTTGAGGGAGCAGCTTCCCGCCGTCACCAAAGCAAACTGGACTGTTTTGTTTCTGCAGGCAGAACACAACGGCGCACAAATCGTATAAACAAAAAGACACGTCAGCAAAAAGCTGACGTGTCTTTTTGTTTATACCAAATGTTCGGGGTGATCTTTGCTGAGAGAGAAGCCTCTGCCGCGGACTTCGCTGACACGATTGATGACCATAAAGCAGGTGGGATCGATCTCGTGGACGATCTGTTCCACCTTGATAACCTCGCGGTTGGAAACAATACTCAGTACCACTTCCGTCTGACGGTGCAGGTATCCTCCTTCTGCGTGCAGCAGAGTCACACCTCGATCAATCCGCGCCTGAATGGCATCGGAAATTTCCAAAGCCTTGTCGCTGATGATTTTGATTTCCGTACGCTCGGTACCCACCAGCAGCATTTTGTCCATCACAACCGTGTACACAACTGCCATGAACAAACCGTACAAGATGCCTTCCACATCGCTGAACACCATCTGCATCAGCAGCACTGCCATGTCCCATACATACACCACGCCGCCCAAAGGCAAACGCAGCCATTTGGAAATGATGATGGTGGGCACGTCGCAGCCGCCTGTGGAGCTGCCTGCACGAATGACCATACCCAGAGATACCCCGATGCCGATGCCGCAGAATACCGCATTGAGCATAGGGTCAGTACTCAGCAAGGGCTGTCCGATGGTGCGGTCAATCAGCTCCATAAAGAAGGGACTCAAAAAGGTACTGGCAACAGTGGTCGCCGCAAAGGCTTTGCCCAGTACCGCCAAACCTAAAATCAGCATGGCAGAGTTAAACAGCAGCACAAACAGGTTGATGTCTGTGCCCCAGAAGTGATTTGCTGTCATAGCAAGACCCATCGTCCCGCCTGTGATGAGCCCTGTGGGCTCCAGAAACAGCTTCACTGTCAGTGCATAGAGGAAATTCCCCACCACGACCGCAAGCAGATTCATCATGATTTGCCCTTTATTCTGTTCCATACCGATATCCTCCTTTATACGAAAAAAGACCCGCGCTCACGGGATACTCACCTGCAAGCGCGGATCTTTTATTAATCGTATTATATCCGAAAAATGAAATTTCGTCAAGCGTCATGATTTCCCCCTTGCATAGCCCCTCACCGTCATGTATAGTAATTGCATTATTCTCAAACGGATGTGATTCTTTTGAACGAAAACAAAGGTTTGAACGTCAGTGTCAAATCCTTTCTGGGAGCCATTGCGGTAATTGCCGTTTTAATGGTCGCCACATACATACTGACCTTTTTCATCCCCGCAGGGGAATACGCCCGCATCACCGATACGGCAGGCAACACGGTCATTGACCCCAACGGCGGATTTACCTTCAGCCAAGGCAATCTGACCTTCGGCAAGTGGCTGCTGAGCCCCGTACTGGTACTGGGTGCTGAGGGCGGCGGCATGGTCTGCGCCATCCTGGTGTTCCTGCTTGTCATCGGCGGTGTGTTCAACGCACTGGAGGTCTGCGGTCTGATGCAATATATGCTGCACAGACTGGTACACCGCTTTGGCGAACACAAATACCGTCTTTTAAAGGTGCTTCCCCTGTTTTTCATGGCAATGGGTGCCTTTATCGGCAGCTTTGAAGAATGTGTTCCCCTCGTCCCCATCGTAGTAGCCCTGTCCATTCGACTAGGGTGGGATGCAGAAACCGGTCTGGGCATGAGCCTTCTGGCTGCAGGCTGCGGCTTTGCCTCGGGTGTATGCAACCCTTTCACCATTGGGGTTGCCCAGTCTCTGGCAGGTCTGCCCATGTTCTCCGGTTTGTGGCTGCGTTTGCTAAGCGCTGTGCTGATTTACGGTCTGCTCACCGCATTCCTCACCCGTCACGCGAAACAGGCAGACAGCGGCATTGTGACGGAGGGGGAAGCCTTCACCGCTGTCCCCGCAATGGACAGAGCGCTGAAATGCTTTGCAGGGATTCTGGGATTTGGCATTGCCGTAGTGCTGTGCTCCCCCTTTGTTCCCATGCTGCAGGATTTGACCATGATTATCGTTGCGGTCATGTTCCTTGCAGCAGGCATCGTCAGTCTGAAAGCCGCTGGAATGAAATGGGGCGCACTGGGCAAGGCATTCGGCAAGGGCTGCGTGACCATGCTGCCTGCCGTACTGCTGATTTGCATGGCAAGCTCAGTAAAATACATTCTCACAGAGTCCATGATTCTGGACACTGTATTGTATATGGCCGTACAGGCACTGAGTGCTCTGCCTAAATGGGCCATCGTACTGGCCATCTATGCCATCGTACTGGTGATGAACTTCTTCATTGCATCGGGCTCGGCAAAGGCATTCCTGCTCATTCCCCTCATTGTCCCCATGGCCCAAATGTTCGGCATTGCACCGCAGCTGTGCATGGTGGCATTCGCCTTCGGCGACGGGTTTTCCAATGTATTCTACCCCACCAACGCAGCTTTGCTCATCGCACTGGGTCTGGCAGATGTGAGCTATGGCAAATGGGTCAAGTATTCCTGGAAGTTCCAGTCACTCAATCTCCTGCTGACAAGCGGAATTCTGCTGTTCGGTCTTGCTGTGGGATATCAATAAAAGAACACAATGCACCTCGAATATGGGGTGCATTTTTTATCAATCTATGATAGGATAAGAAAATCTCTTTTTCGGAGGTACTCCAATGATGCATAAAAAGCTGAAAATAACAGCAATTGTACTGGTAGCCATTCTCATTCTTTGCTGTGGTGCGGTAGGTATTTACGCAGCCGATTATTACCGCATGGATCTTCACGCAGCGCAAGCTATGCTCAATGACGAAGCCGTTGACGTTTCGCAATATACCGGCAGCAGCAACTACGCGGAATTTGTTCCCAAACACCCCAAAGCCGGCTTTATCTTCTATCCCGGCGGCAAAGTGGAATACACCGCATATGCACCATTAATGCGGGCACTGGCAGAGCAAGACATCCTGTGCGTAATCCCCAAAATGCCCTTAAATCTGGCTGTACTGGATATGGATGCTGCAGACAAGATTCTCCGGCTATATCCCGAAATTGACACATGGTACATCGGCGGACACAGTCTGGGCGGCAGCATGGCAGCAAGCTACGCTGCAGAATCTGATGATTTTACCGGTTTGATTCTGCTGGCTTCCTATTCTACCGCGGATTTAACGGAAACCGATTTGGACGTTCTGAGCATTTATGGCACAGAAGACGGCGTACTGAATATGGAAAAGTATGAAGAATACCGTTCCAATCTCCCCGATAATACCCTAGAGCACATCATCGACGGCGGCAACCACGCACAGTTTGGCAGTTACGGAGCGCAGGATGGAGATGGCATTGCGCAAGTTTCTTCGGAAGAACAATTGAAGCTGACTGTGGAAGCAATCATGAATCTGCTATCATAAAAATAAGGCTTAGTCTTTTCGACTAAGCCTTTTGTTTTGAAGAAATCAATACACATTTAACCCCTTTGCCAGATTTACGATAAAGTCCTGTGCGTTGGTAACGATGCCGCGTGCAGAGAGGCTGCCGCGGTCTGCCAGCTTATTGACTGCAAATTCGGAAATATCCACACAGTAGAAATACACCTGCCGCACGGTGCCGTCTGCCATGACTCGATAGGAAGGCGTCATGTTGCCCACCGCAATGGTGTGCAGCATGGTGGCCATACAGATGACCGTCGTCGCATCCCGTACCTGGTTGCGCATAGCATCCTGGGCTGCATAAACGTTTCCGTAAATTTCGGGCACAGGGCCGTCATCACGGATGGAGCCTGCCAGCACGTAGGGAATCTCATTTTTCTCGCAGGCATGCATAATGCCGTTGTCGATGCCCTCCGCAGCAATAAACTCCTTAATGCTGCCATGATAGCGAATCCGATTGAGGGTATCCAAATGGTTGTAATGGCCGTTGTGCACGCAGTCCTGGGTGTAAATATCCTGCCCCAGTGCCGTTTTCAAATACGCACCTTCCAAATCGTGGGTCGCCAGTGCATTGCCTGCCAGCAGCGCATCCACATAGCCGTGGTCGATCAGCGCGCTCATGGCATTGCGGGCATCGTAGTCAAAGGCAAAGGCAGGGCCCATGACCCAAACAATTTTTCCGTGGTCACGCTCATGGCGCAGCACGCGGTACAACTCATCATAGTCTTTGGAAAAAGCCGTTTCTCTGGAACGATTTCTGCGAAACGCAAACGTATCGGTATTGCTGTCCAAAACCTCACGGAATCCATCGGGGTACACGTAAATGCCTTCCTCCCCGTGCTCCGTACGACCGACCGCCACAAGCTCCCCTTCCTTGAGAACGCGGAACTCCTTCACTGCAATTTTCCCCTGCTCCAGCACTGCCACACAGTCCATGCGGCTTTCCTCTGCCAACAGCCATTCTCCCTCCACCTTGAAGTATTCGGGAAAGATGCTCATGGCATGGTATCCCAACG
>JAFQPT010000080.1 GCA_017411665.1 Oscillospiraceae bacterium
AATGAACACCTGCGTCTGAAAGAAAGGACGCAGGTGTTTTTTGCTGTTGCTGCCGGAGTTGCTGTTGCTGCTGTGGTTGCTGCTGGAGTTGGAGTTGTAGTTGCTGTTGTAGTTGGCACAAAACGCATCCATTCGCATGCGTGCGCACACAAACGCAGCATCAGTTCCTTTGAAATTCTGTCTCATTGATTTCTACAGGCAGTTCGGAAATGTGAAGGTGATCGATACGCATACGTTTCAAGGTTTGCATGAAACCAATATAAAACTCGATTTTGCTGCGCAGTCCCTGCAGCTCTGCCAACACATCACCGTTTTTCAGATTCTTACAATAGCCTGTTAAACCCAGCCGCTTTGCCATGAGCGCGGTTTCGTAGCGGAAGCCTACATTCTGCACCTTTCCGGAAAATATGATGCGGTATCGCACAGGGGCGCTGCCCGGGAAATCGGGGAGAGGTGCCTTCATAACCTGATTGTACACATATCGGTCTCTTGCGCGGATGAATAGTTCTTTCATGGTCATAGGGCGAACTCCTTTTGCTGTGGTAAATCCATTGTACGGAAAATAAAAGGGTTTGTCTATAAAAAACTCCCCATTGCAGAATTTCTGCAATGGGGAGGATCGATTTTGCTGAGAAATGACCTTAAGAAGGATATACCAAGTTGGGAATAAACATGGTAACACCGGGCATGTAGGTTACAATCAGCAGTGCAATCAGCAATGCTATGATGAATGGTATACATTCCTTCACGAATTCCACAAGGTCACAGCCGGTAATGGAGCAGCAGGTGAACATCATGGAGCCGAAGGGAGGAGTCAGACCACCGATCATAATGTTAACGATGCAGATCAGACCGAAGTGAACCAGGTCAACACCCAGACCTGCAACAACGGGGCACAGCAGAGGAGCCAGGATGATCAGAGCAGCGCCGCCTTCGATGAACATGCCCATAATCAGCAGAACAACGTTGATAATCATCAGCATGATGTACTTGTTCTGTGTAACACCCAGCAGAGCCTTAGCTACCATGTTGGGGATCATTTCCCAGGTCATGTACAGACCGAATACGTTAGCGGAAATAATGATCAGAACAACAGCACAAGTACCTTCAACGGTTTCCTTCAGAACGATGGGAACATGCTTCAGCTTGAATTCACGGTAGATAACTGCACCAACGATGACGCAGTACAGAACTGCAACCGCACCGCATTCGGAGGGGGTAAACAGACCCATACGCATACCACCGATAATGCCGAAGGGGAAAGCCAGTGCCCAGATGGATTCCAGAGCAGACTTACCGATTTCGCCCAGAGAAGCAGCCTTTTCACGGCTTGCCTTGTAGCCACGCTTCTTGGAAATGAGATGTACGGTAATCATCAAGCAGATTGCCATGAAGATACCGGGGATATAACCGCCCATGAACATCTTGCCGACGGATACGCCTGCAATCAATGCATAAACGATCAGGTTGATTCCGGGGGGAATAACGGGGGTAACCGCAGAGGATGCTGCGGTAATAGCGGCGGAGAAGCCCTTGTCATAGCCACGGCGTTCCATTTCGGGAACCAGCATTTTGCACTGCATTGCAGCGTCAGCGTTAGCGGAACCGGAAACACCGCCCATCAGCATGGACAGCAGAACATTACACTGTGCAAGACCACCGGGCAGATGGCCGGTCAAGGTTTCCGCAAAGCTCATCATCTTGCCGGAAATACCTGCATAGTTCATAACAGAACCTGCCATGACGAAGAAGGGAATCGCCAGCAGAGAGAAGTTCTGTGCGCTGGTAATGAAGCGCTGCAGCAGCAGGTGAGGGGGAGAACCTACGTTGATAAAGCCAAAGTAGGTCAGAGACGCGCCAAACAGAGCGTAAGCGATGGGGATACCGGAGAAGTACAGAATAAATACAAGAATTACAGGTAAAAATGCCATTACAGTTCCTCTCCTTTCAAAGTCTTTCTGACGTCTCTTACCAGGTCACAAACTGCATAAATAGTGGTCAGACCGAAGCCGACAATCAGAGAGGAGCTAACCCATGCAGAGGAAATTGCCAGAACTGCAGTGGGCTTCAGGTAGGAAGTGCTGACAAAAACGATCGCCAGATACAGAATGTAGCCATTGATCGCAACCAAAAGGATATCGACAATGATCTTTACGATTGCACGGGGAATCTTAGGCAGCTTTTTGACCAACAGGTCAACGCCCAGATGTGCGCCGTTCTTATACGCAGATGCAGAACCGACGAAGATACACCATACAAAGCACATGGTTGCAACCTCCTCGGACCAGTAAATTCCGGTGTTCATGAAGTAACGCAGGAATACGTTCATCAGAACCAGAAGAGTGGTAGCAGTTACGCAAAGACTCGCAAAAATCAATTCGAAGTTATTCAAAATAAGTTTTGCATATTTTTTCAAGTGAATCTACCTCTCAAAACATTCAGTACAACGAAATAAGCAAAAGGGGAGAAGTTTCCTTCTCCCCCATAATGCGTTAAATTGGGTTAGGGCATTTCTGCGATGATTTCCTGGAATCTTTCGTACAGACCGGGAGTTACGCCCTTCTTAGCTACCATTTCGTCGTAAATGGGCATTACCAGAGCCTTGAAAGCTTCGGAGTCAACTTCGTTGAAGGAGATGCCCTTTTCAGCTTCCAGCTTCTTCATGATTTCTGCTTCGGATTCGGTGATCTTCTTGACCATGCGTTCTGCGCCTGCGTCAAATTCTTCCTGCATGATGGTGCGGTATTCTTCGGGGATGGAGTTCCACAGATCTTCGTTGATGTAAGCGCCGCAAACACCCAGCAGGTGCTTGGTCAGAGCCATCTGCTTTGCAACTTCAGCGGAGCCGTTGGAGTTGTAAGCGTCGATGGTGCCTTCCAGACCGTCAACAACGCCCTGCTGTACAGCGGAGATGGTGTCAGCAAAGCCCATGGGGGTAGCGGTAGCGCCCATGCAGTTGATGGTGTTAACATACAGTTCGGAACCGGGAGTTCTGATCTTCAGACCCTTCATATCATCGGGAGTTTCGATCAGCTTGTTGGTCATCATGGAACGGAAGCCGAAGATGTAGTCGATGTTAATAACGTGGATGCCCTTTTCAGCAGCCTTTGCCAGCATGTCCTGAACTTCTGCAGACTTGGTCAGGTATACGTACTGGTCGTAAGAGGTAACCAGCATGGGGCCTGCCAGAACGTTGAAGTCGGGAACATAGTCACCAACGTAGGAGGGGTCTTCTACGGAGATGAAGTTTGCGCCCTGAACAACCTGTTCCAGACCGTCCTTATAAACGGGCAGCTGGGACTGAGGGAAGTGCTGGATTTCGATAGCGCCGCCGGTCTTTTCGTAGACGTTATCGCAGATTTCCTGCATGGTCAGAGTCAGTGCTTCGGTGGGAGCGAAAACGTGGCTCATCTTCAGAACCAGCTTGTAATCGTCGCCTTCGTCAGCAGCCTTGTCGCCGCCGCCACATGCTACCATGGACAGAGCCATCAGAGCAACCATAACGAGGCACAGAACTTTTTTGAAGTTTTTCATTGTTTTTCCTCCTTTTTATAAATAGGGGCTTTACCCCATATTTTACTGAATTAACCTTCCGCGCGCACCTTGGTGATGCGGTCGGGGAAGTTGCCGATGATAGAGGTGACACCGCGATTCATCATGGTGCGGATGTCCTCTTCTTCGTTTACGGTCCATACGTTGACTTCCAGACCGTGGCTCTTGACTTCATCGAACTGCTCGCCAATCATGTTGAACCAGATGGGGTGCAGACATTCAACACCCAGATTCTTGGTGTAAGCACCTGCATCAATCATCCAGGTTTCGGTCAGCAGACCGCACTTCATATCGGGGCAGACTTCCTTCATGCGCTTGATGGTGAAGTGATTGAAGGAGGAGATGATGATCTTGTCCTTCAGACCGTATTCCATAATCAAGTCATAAACAGCCTGTTCGATGCCGGGATATTCGTAGTTGCTGGTCTTGATTTCGATGTTGGTGACAATGTGAGTGTCCTTAACCAGTTCGAAATATTCACGCAGAGTGGGAATGTGCTGAGGTTCGCACTGACCTGCAAACTTGAAGGATACGTCAAACTTCTGCAGCTCTTCCAGAGTGTAATCCTTAACCAGACCGGTGCCGTTTACACAGGTGCGGTCGATTCTTTCGTCGTGAATGATAACGATTTCGTTGTCTTTGGTGAAGTGTACGTCCAGCTCAATGCCGTCGCAGCCTTCGGTTTCCACTGCCTTGCGGAAAGCCAGCATAGTGTTTTCGGGGTAATTACCGCTAAAGCCTCTGTGGGCAAAATTCTTAACCATGACACATTCCTCCACATCATATTGATCTATGCGAATCCATTTCGGGAACGGAGAACAGACGCATTTATCCCAAATCCGTTTGTAATAGTATGTTAACATTTTCGAGGTTTGTTTTCAAGTGTCATTTTGTAATTGTCACATAAAATTGAGTGCAACAAAGTGTATATTTTGTGTAAAGTGCATTGAACTTGTCGGGAAATGGGTACTTTTGGGGAAAGAAAACTGGGGGTTTCCATAGAAAAATGCGGCTTCCCACACTGTTTTTGGTGAAGATTCACAATGTTAAAAAAACAACGCTTTTTCTGCGGGAGAATTTTTGTGAAAAATGTCGGGAGGCTGTGTCGTCATTATTTTTAGAGGAATACAAAAGCGGCGGTGTATCAGAACACCGCCGCAAAGGATTACAGCATAACAGACAGCAGCGTAATGATAATCACGATACTGCAAATGATGGAAATGGAGTTAATGGCACTGGACAGGCCGACATCTTCGCCCATATCACCTGTGAATGCGGGAACAATGGCAGAGATGGGGCTGAAGAACAAAATCACCAGTGTCTGACGGACTTCCAAATCGAAGGGAAGCAGAAAGTATACTGCGGCAGCCATCAGTGCAGACAGCCCGTAGCGAATGGAAAGCACTTTGACAATGATTCCGATTTGCTTGAAATCGCCTGACAGATTAAATCCAACCCCCAGCATGAACATGGCCAGAAAAGCATTGGCATTTGCGATGATTTGCAGACAGGAAACCACGGGAGACGGGAGCGGGATTTTGGTCAGATTCAAAGTGACCAGAATGAGATAACAAACGAAAGGTACGGAACGCAT
>JAFQPT010000081.1 GCA_017411665.1 Oscillospiraceae bacterium
AAACGGAGCGACTGTTTCGGTCGCTCCGTTTTGTTTCTTTAATTGAAGGTATCTCCCGCTTTTTCCACCATCTTCCATACATGGCGCTTTAATTTGGGATAAGCCGACAGCTCGGGGTCTGCGTCCATGAGACGGTTGGCTTCCTCCTGTGCAGTCACCAACACATTCATATCTGCGCCCAAATCCGCAATGTGGGTTTCGGGGAGACCGTGCTGACGGTTTCCGAAGAAATCACCGGGGCCGCGCAAACGCAGGTCTTCCTCACTGATGGCAAATCCGTCGGAGGTTTTGACCATGATTTTCAGTCGGGCACGGCTGTCCTCGTTGGTGCTGTCGGACACCAGAACGCACCAGCTTTTATGTTCCCCGCGGCCGATTCTGCCGCGAAGCTGATGAAGCTGGCTCAGGCCGAAGCGGTCAGCGTTTTCGATAATCATGAGGTTGGCGTTGGGAATGTCCACACCGACCTCCACTACTGTGGTGGCGACCAGAATGTCGAGTTCATGACCCACAAAGGCGGTCATCACAGCATCCTTCTGCTTTTCTTTCAGTTTGCCGTGGACGCAGCCAACCCGCAGGTCGGGGAAGGTCTCCTGCATATACTTTGCGTGTTCCTCTGCGGATTTCAAATCGAGGAGATTTTCTTTTTCTTCGTCCTCTTCCACCTTCGGGCAGATGACAAACACCTGTCTGCCGTCCTCTACCTGCTTGCGGACAAAGCCGTTGAGCCGCTGACGGTAGGATTCGTTGACCAGCAGAGTGTCGATTTTCTGTCTGCCGGGAGGAAGCTCGTCAATGATGGAGACATCCAGATCTCCGTAGATGATCAGCGCCAGTGTGCGGGGAATCGGGGTTGCGGACATAACCAGCACGTGGGGCTTTTCGCCCTTTTGTGCCAGTGCTGCACGCTGCTCCACACCGAAGCGGTGCTGTTCGTCCACGATGACCAGACCCAGCTCGGGGATTTCTACATCCCCTGTCAGTACTGCGTGAGTACCGACGATGAGGTCAAATTCCTTGTTTGCCAGCTGTGCCTTCACAGTGCGTTTCTGCTTTGCGGTCATAGAGCCTGTTAGCAGACCCACCTTCAGTCCGCAGGGCTCTAAGAATTTCTGCATGGTGCGCAGATGCTGCTCGGCAAGAATTTCCGTGGGTGCCATCATGGCGGAGACCTTGCCGCTTTGGGCTGCAGCCCAGATGCAGCCCGCTGCAACGAGGGTTTTGCCGCTGCCTACGTCACCCTGTATCAGACGGTTCATGCTCAGCCCCGATGTCATGTCCGCTACGGCGGCATCAATGGCTCGCTTCTGCGCGCCTGTGGGTGTGAAGGGCAGGGTGGAGTAAAACCGATTCAAATCGCAGGGAGACAACTGCAGTCCCTTGGTGGGGGTGTTGTTGCCGTGGAGGATTTTAATGGCGCAAGCCAATACAAACAGCTCCTCGAATACCATGCGCCGTCTGGCAATGTCCAGAGACAGCATGTCCTCGGGAAAATGGATGTTTCGGTAGGCGAACTCTGCTTGACAGAGATTATGGCGGCGGGTCACGTCGGGTGGCAGCAGGTCGG
The DNA here is from genome assembly GCA_017411665.1 of Oscillospiraceae bacterium. The sequence continues at coordinate 1,568 of JAFQPT010000081.1, forward strand.
GCATCATATGTCCGCAGTCCGCCAGACACCGCTCCGCTGCATTGACCATGACCTTCTGGCTGAGCAGGGCGGTGGAGCGGTAGACGGGGATAATACGTCCTGTGACTCTGGGATGCTCCGCTTTTTCAAAGATGGGATTGGTCATCTGCTTGCGGCTGCCGATAGCGGAGACCTTGCCGTAGAAGTTGTAGGTCTCGCCCATGGTCAATGCGTTTTTGACGTAGGGCTGATTGAAATAGGTCACGTCCATGACACCCGAGTCATCGGCAATGCGGAATTTGACCAGCTCCATGCCGCGGCGGACGCGGGTGTGAGTGGGGGGTGTGGCGACCATTGCCTGTACACAGCAGGTGTCCTCGGGAATGGCCATGGCAATGGGGACCATGTGAGAACGGTCGTCATAGCGTCTGGGAAAGTACTG
>JAFQPT010000082.1 GCA_017411665.1 Oscillospiraceae bacterium
CTATTTTGACGAGTGATGACGAATTTCTCCGTATAATGTAATAGATGGATGAAAATTCGAACCGAAATCGTCAAAGGAGGAACGCCTATAAGTATTTATCAAACCGTTGCTGCAGCCGTCACAACCAGACAGGCTGCAGAATTTTATGGGCAGAGCGTCACACCGAACGGGATGACCCTCTGTCTTTTTCATGATGACCATCACCCGAGCATGAAGGTGGACGAGCGTTATTACTGCTTCGCCTGTCATGAAACGGGTAATGTCATCAACTATGTCGCACAGCTATTTGACCTCAGTAATTATGATGCAACCAAAAAACTCATTGCAGATTTCTGCATCAACACAGACGCCACAGCTCCGGTGTCCGTGTACAAACCGGAGCGCAGTAGCATAGAACAGCGCTGCTTTATGGCTCTGAATCGGTATTATCGGATTCTGAAAACTAAGAAGCAATTCTTTGCTCCGCGAACCATCGATGGGCCGTTTACATTCACCTACGGAGATGTGGATGCGGAAATGCTGTATGTGGAGCATCTGCTGAATGTGCTGCTTGAACCCTACGGGAATCGCAGAGCGTATGTAATCAATTATCTTAAAGAGGATAACAGGCTACAGTGTTTGGAATCCTACATAAACCAATTCAGAAAGGAGGTGAAAATATGAAAAACAATGCACCCGAGTGGTTGGAGCTCAACCGCATTGACGAGATTCTGTTCTGTCAGGAGTTCCTGCAAGAACATCCCATGATTTGTGTGAACGACGCATTCTTTACTGTAGAAGGCCGTATCCATGATGAAGCAATCATCCGCCGACAGATCTTCGAAAAGCTGAAACCCCATGTATCTCACGGTCTCCCCAAAAAGGTCAGCAACCTACTGGAGGTACTGAAAATGGAATGCCACAGCGAACCGCTCCCCATCCATCATGACCGTATCCATGCGGCTAACGGTACTTACTTCCTCGACGGAAGATTCCTATATCAAAGAAGCTTTTGCCGCAACCGTCTCCCCGTTGCCTATCATCCCGACGCATCGCAGCCTGTGACATGGCTGCATTTTTTGTCGCAGCTGTTGGAACCAGAGGATATCCTCACACTACAAGAGTTCATGGGATACTGCTTCCTCCCGACTACCAAAGGACAGAAGATGCTGTTCCTCGTTGGGAAAGGCGGTGAGGGCAAAAGCCGCATTGGTGTGGTGCTGAACGCACTACTGGGCAGCAACATGAACACAGGCAGCATTGCCAAGGTGGAAGCAAGCCCTTTTGCCAGAGCTGATTTGGAGCATCGTCTGGTGCTGCTGGATGATGACATGAAACTGGAAGCCCTGCCTCAAACCAATAACATCAAGGCTATCGTAACCGCAGAATTGCCTATGGATTTGGAAAAGAAAGGCAAGCAAAGCTACCAAGGTGACCTGTATGTACGGTTTCTGGCGTTCGGCAACGGAACGCTGTCTGCGCTGTACGACAGAAGCATCGGTTTTTTCCGCAGACAGATCATTCTGACCACCAAGGACAGAGACCCCAATCGCATAGACGATCCCTATCTGGCGGAAAAGCTGGTTGCGAAAAAGGAAGGCATCTTTCTGTGGTGTCTGGAAGGCTTGCATAGACTTATCGGAAACAGCTTCCAATTCACCATCAGCGCACAAACACAGGCGAACATCGAAGATGCAATCCATGAAGGAAACAGCATCGTGGAGTTTATGGATTCGGAAGGCTACATCCAGCTGAAAGCTGACAGTGAAGCCAGTTCCTCCAATCTATACGCAGTCTATAAAATCTGGTGTAATGAAAATGCCGCTACTCCGTTGTCCCTGCGTAGCTTCATTTCCTACCTCAAGCAGAATGAGCGAGCGTATAATTTGGAATATACCAACAAGATACACGGAGGTGACGGGCGATACGTCAGAGGCTTTTGGGGGATCCACATTACATATCCCCATTTTTTCTGAGCGTGCAGTGACCCGAAAAGTTGCGTACTGTACGTACTTCCTGTCCTATGTACGGTTGTACGCTTTGTACATGTATTTTCGGGTCGGTTCATCGCTGCATTTTCAGAACCGCCCTAATTTGCAGACATAAAATTCAATGCATCGCAAAACCGCGAAATAAATCACCGATTGGCATATCCGTTGCGCCGATCGGTGATTCTTTTATCCGCGTATGCAGTGCACAGAGAAACGAAAAATTTCACTAAACACTGATTCTTTTCTCGGAACAGTGAAATTCATAGGGTGGTATTCCGATGAGGATATCATCCGCACATAATCCATTCAATCAACTCAACATTCGAAATTTCATTCATCACATCAGAAGGTTCGCTCACCAGCGAGCCTTATTTTTATTTCAACACAAGGAGGAATTCATCACATGAAAAAAATTAATGTACGAAACGAAATCAAAGCACAGCTCATCCGTACGGGATATACGTACCAGGAAGCACTGGAGCTGGTGTCCGAAGAGTACGGGTGGAGTACCAGTGCCTCCAACCTGTCCGGAAAGCTGCACCGCGGCAGCATCCGATATAAGGAAGTATTGGAGCTGGCGACGTACTGGGCTACGACATTGTCTGGCAGAAACGCAGAGAGGAGTGAGGCGAAGATGAAATATATCGCAGGAATAACGGACAACCTCTCTCCCATAAATTTAATCAAAAAAGGAGGTGCGTGGCATCGCAAGAAAATGTGCCCCCATTAATATCGTGGTTCATTACCCAAAAACAGAAGAAGGAAAGCGTGAACTGGAACGAAGAGTTGCTGAAGTCCACGCAGACATGGTTACTCAGTACCTCAACAAACTGAATTGCCCCTCCCAACA
>JAFQPT010000083.1 GCA_017411665.1 Oscillospiraceae bacterium
ATTGGTTGGCGACTTCTCGGTCGCATCGTCTTGGCAGTCATAAAGCGTGTCTGCTGCAATTTGTTGAAGCACTTCATCCCCGTATTTTTCAATCATTCTTACGAGGAAATCGATGCATCGGTCAAATTCAGCATTTCTCCGCATCTACTGCCCTCCTTGTGTTTTTGATAGGAGCCCCGTTATTGCCGGAGCTCCCGCGATGAAACATTCGAAACATAGTAATCCTTTCCCCCGAATCAAATCGGGCAATAAAAAAGCAGACCATGGTCAACCCATGCTCTGCTCCCAGGTCGGTGCATTTGTCTCAAGCACACCGGCTTCTTTTACGTTGTTGTCTTGACCGATGGCGAGTACGGCGCCGGTCACCAAGCCAATCGCCGCGCCGAGATTTTGCGCTGCGGCTTTAGCCTCCTTTTTTCTGCGCCGTTCTTCCGGATCGTCATCGTCGGTATCCATGGCACTCAGTCCAGCAAGAACAGATGCCGCACCAATTCCCACAGCACCAGAATGATGGTCGGCAGATACATCTGCCACTTGATTCGATTCACAGACTCTTTCACGGAATCTGTCGCCCTGGAGAGTTCGGAAGAGTAGTTCTCGCTGGCTCTCCCAACCTGTTTCCCGAACTCCTTCAGTGCTGTTTCCTGCGCCTGCTTTGTCGCTCTCAGGCTGTCCTCCGTAAACTCCACGATTCGATTCCAATGTACGACGCTGCTCTCGTTCAGTTCCCGCACCGCCATCTGCATTTCTGAGATTGCTGTTCGGTGCTGTTCCAGCAGAGTCTGCACCTGTGCTTTGAGTTTTTCGTCCATCTGCTCGCCCGTCAGCAGATGCTCCATGCTCTCCTTGAGTTCGAGAGCGGTCTGTCCGGTCTGCTCCACCGCTTTGGTCAGGCCTGTCCAGTTTTCCTCCGTCAGTGTGACCGCTTTCTGAATATTTCCGGCCTTTTCCATGTTGCGGGCGAATGTTGTTTTCTGCTGCATGGCTTTCATTTCCTCCATGCTGGGTCGTGTATAATTGCGCTCGGATGTAGAATTCATATTCCATATTCTCCTTTAGATATTTTTCTTCGTGTAAACGGAAATCCCGACAGGGATTACCGTCTGGATTGATGTAGGTAATATTTGTGCCGCGGTCCGTCCACCTGACCTGATAGCCTTCGCTCTGCATCAACTCAATGAACTGTTCCTTGTTGACGGCGTACTTCATGCACTCGTCGATCTGAATGGCCAGAGCCACCTTCCAGCTCTCGCCGCGCATGGCTGCATGATACTCGGCCTGCTTGATACCAGAGGTCTGCTGCTTCTTCGGCTGGCAGATGGACAGACCGTGACGCATACAGATCTCGTCCGAGAATTTTCTGAGCTGCGTCAGATCGTCTTTTTCGAAATGCAGTTTCCTGCCGTTTTCAAAACTGACCGAGTTGATAATGAAGTGCGAATGGATGTGCTCCGCATCGGTGTGGGTAGCAACGATAACTTCGTAGTCCTTCCACTGCTGCGCCAGCTCCAGCGCAACGGTATGTGCTTTCTCCGGTGTGATGTCTTCATCCGGGTGGAAGGACTGCACGAAATGAAAATACATTTTCTGACTGCACTTGTTGTACTGCAGCTTGGTGCTGATGAACTGTGTGTAGCAGATCTCAGGCTGGCAGTTAATACCTGTGACCAGCTGCCGACCTTCGAACCCCGTTTTCTTATCCTGTTTCACATAGTCCAGCACAATGGAGAGCCCAGCTCGGCTCTGTCCTTTCGGACGGTTGATGGGTGTGACCGTTGCCATGACTCACACCTTCCTCTCCAGAATCTCTTTCAGCAGTTTCTGGATCTCCAGATAGAGCTCATAGGTCTCACCGACGTTGACAGAACTGATCCGACCCATGTTCGCCAGTGTTGCCATCTGATTGAGATTCGTTCCCTGTCGCCGAAGCGCACGGGCGCAATCATCGAGACCATCGATATGTACGATCTGTTTCCCGACGGCGCAGGTAGTCAGATACTTTGTGAGATCCATCCCCGCGGACTTTGCGTTCCGTCGGATGGTATCCGCGTCAGCTTCTGTCACATAGAAGGTCAGCGGAATGGGTTTTGTTCGGTTGACTTTTTTCTTCAATATGGTACCTCCATAGCAATAAAGTGGGTTCGGGCTTCTGCCCGCAAAGGAGATGCCGAAGGCAGTTCGCGGCCGCCAACGGGCGGACGTGAACAGTCAAAGGCGATGCTCGCTCCCTCCTCAAGGAGGGAAATTCTCCTCTCTGCGGTAATTTCTGCGTTTTCTACAACTACGGCAAAAATCTCCCCTCCCTTCGTCGGCGGGGCAACTACTCTACCTTGCCGTGAAAGCCGCACACAGCGGCTCCTGTGGCCTCAAACGGCGGAGATTTCAGCGCAGAGAGGAAAGGTTGCAAGGGTGCAAAGTCC
>JAFQPT010000084.1 GCA_017411665.1 Oscillospiraceae bacterium
GAAAATTGTAGACATGATGAAAGCTGCCGGTGATGGAAAGGTATTCCCAGATGGCATCAACTCATCGATTGACATCCATCACCAAAGAGCACAATACGCATGTGACCTGTACCGTCATCTGATGAAGACGGAGGGCATTCCCGACGACCCCAAGGATAGATACATCTGTCGCCGTGATATGCGTTCCCGTGTTTACTCAAAAAAGCTCATGGCCGTCGTGTCGCAAAATCTTGGGCATTCCAGAATCGGTGTGATAGCCCAGGCATATTTATATCAGCTGTCTGCGGCAGAATTAAAGTAACTCATTTTTCATATAACCAAGGGGGAAAATCACATGAACATTTTCGATGATGACCATATCACTACACCAGAAGAGTGCATTGCGCTATGGAAGAAAAAAGACTGGCTCCGTGCAGAAGTCACCGAACTGGAACTGGAATACCGAGAGCTTCAAAATCGTGTGAACCAACTGTCCCGCATAGAGAAAAATATACGTAAGTCCACTGTCCAGCTTTGTTATGATTTGGGTATCCTATGCAATCAGCTTGGACGCCTTGTAGATGCAAACAGAACTCATCTGTGGACAAAGTTTCAAGACGATATTGAGAATTCCTAACTAAGGGAGGGCGAGCAATCGCTCTCCTTTAAGCATTTCTGTTTTATCGATGTTGTCTGACAGTCATTATTTAGTTGCAAAGCAATGATGACCACAGGAGTTCCAATTCTCAACGGCGTGCAATCTCTCTTAGCCCTAATTACTCTGTGTCACAACAATACACAGCCGCGGACTGTTTCCGCAAATTTCTCCAAATCCCAGTTTCGTAGAATCATCCCTGCAAATATACCCTTTTCTTTCTGCACGCCTTCTAAATATATGGCAGGTATCGCCTGCCACTTCACGCTGCCGGTCCGGACAAGCTCGGTCCTTATGCCTTTCTCCCGGGACACTGGGCCGGCAGCATCCTCTTTATTAACAGTGCTCAGCACTGTGAAATACACACTCAACATTACACACAAAGGAGAGTTAACTATGAAAACCCAAAAAGAACGCACTCTAAAGCTCACCTGTTCTGACGATGAGCCTATCAGCAAAAAGCAGCTACGGTGCTTTGTGCACAATCTGTCTGCAGACATCATCCGGCAGAAACCTTTGATTACATGGTTTACTTCCGGACCTAACACTTTCTATACCCATGGTTTAGCGGAAGGTACCCTTATCCAATTGGAAGCTAATGGACAGGGTGAAATTAAATTTACCTATAGCCGTCATGGCAAAACGGTCTATACGGCAATCGAGACCAACGGCCAGGTTGGCAATTTGGACCACATTGCTACTCTGTATAGCCGTGTCTCCATCATGGCAGCACCGGTATCCAGCCATAAAGCCCCGTCAAAGCCTGCAGAATCCAAGTCCTCCAAGCCTGACTCATGTAGCATGACCATTGCCGATGTGATAAATTCCATCGATGTGGATGAATTGGTCTCTACGGTTTTAGACAAACCGTCCACACTCAGCTTCCAAATATCACGCAATTGCTCAGAGCGCCGACGATACGAAGCTTTAATTCGGGCTGTTGCATCGTACATAGAGCATCTAAAACCTAAGGAGAGCGAACTTCTGATGCAATCTTTCGCTGTATTCTCCCTGAAAGACGGCAAGAGGTGCGGTCACTTGGTAACTACCCCGTTGTCCCAGCTTGCAAGCTGCTATGTGAAATTCGATGAGAAATACTACGGTGGGTTAACTCCCTGCCAACGGAATTTAAAGTTTGCATCGGATTTCGTGATAAACCTGCTCGCAGGCAACTGATGGCAAGGAGGTACGTATGAGAATCAGAGATGGGCTTTATCTTATACACCGGCCCGATTACCATGTGACAGTAGAAGATGCCATGAACCTCATCCGTTTCTTATCTACGGACATTGCATCTGTCAAGCCCAAAGTCTATTGGTGTTACCATCCCGAGCGAAACAACTCAAATCTTTTCCTCGGCACAGGTCTCAACGACGGAAAGGAACGCGTTATCATCCAAAAGTACTTCTATAAGGATGGTATGGATGTAATTCTGGAGTTTTACGAAGGCCCATTACTGCGATATTCCGTAGTGAACCTCTGCTTTGAACCGGAAACATCCGCACTCCTAAAACTGTACGCGCAGGTTGCTCCCAGAGTCTTTGAACACGCCCTTAGACATCGTACCAGTGGTAGGATGCTGCGTGAAATTAACCCTAAATGACAGGCCTAAGCCTTCATAATATTTTACGATTGGAGTTTTTTTACATGAATGAACACAAGCTTGATATCCAAATGTGCAGCGCAAGCTGCGACGATACACCTGTTGACCAGTATGTACAGTCCCTGGCTCAGGCCGGTACAATGAATGAGTGGAATTTCTGCTCTGGTCCCGGTGGGTTACTGTGCTTTCGCTTCGACGACACCAAAAGAGGTCTTGTCACAACCTTGGTATGCGAGGCCCAGACCGAAGAGTACAGTCAGTACTGTCTGGAGGCCAAAACTCCCGACGGGGTCACTGAAATACGGGCTGTCGAGTGGGTTGCTGCGGGTAACCACTGCCTTCTCCAGACACTGTATAACACCTTGGAGGAGGCCATACAGGATGCGGCAGACGGAGTAAGTGAAACCGAGGAAATCGGTCCGGATGACGATGCTACCTTGACCAACGCATTCATCGATGCTCTTCTGGAGGACATAAAAGGCGACCGCCACCAGATACAATTTATCCGTAAGGGTGACGGGTTTGTAGCTGATGGATTTGGCATCAGCGAAAGCATCATCACCTTAACAAAAGACTGGGAGGATGATACATCTGCACGGTTCTTCATCAAGCTGGAAAAGCCGGACGGTGAGTTGATTCTCTCCTGTGCCGAAACCAGCAAGCACACCGATGAAGATGCCGAGCTGCGGCAGCTCTATCGGTTGCTTGATGAAACGCTTCCCATTGTCACAATGGACACTGCCACACAGGATGTGCGGTATTTCATTGAGGGGAAAGCCTTCGATGCATTTTTAGACAGGGTTCTGAAATATGCACAACCGGATATTCCTGCTGTTGAGCCCACTGATGTTGAAGGGAAAGTTCTTATCTACGACATTTTCAACAGCGTTGGCGAAGCATCGGTAATTCAGCAGTTTTTGGATGAGGTAGCTATTCGAAAAGGTCCCCTCTCAAGACCATGTTATACAAGATTAAAAGCTCTCTCTCAGAGCGTTTTTTCTATCATCCGCCTTACCCATAGGAAGCCCAATGGCTGTGTCTTCACAAGCAGAGCGATTCCGGTTGCCTATGACAGCCCCGGTCTTGCCAACCGCGGTACCCGATGGTCTTCCAGCCTGTCCCGTATAGCCAACAGCTATACGACGTGGGGAGTTGATGTGGTCGGTCAAAACCCTGCTATCGGTGAGGGACGTGTGCTGCAAAAGGTTGCTGTACTTATTTTGTCAGCAATCCTTGCAGACCAAATCGCGTGATGCCGGATGAGGAAACGAGGTGAAGCCCGTGTAGCATATCGAATCTTTCAACAACTACGTCTTTTCCACAAGGAGATGAGAACCACCAAACTCAAACGTCCCGACTGGTTTACC
>JAFQPT010000085.1 GCA_017411665.1 Oscillospiraceae bacterium
AAGGAAGCACACAAAATAGAGTCTGTCATGAACAAATTCCCTAGCAACAACAGGCAGAGGCGGTGTTTTGGCGCGTTCCGCAACCGCCTTGGAAAATTCAAGTTTTCCGGACAATACAAACCACAAAGGAACAAGGCACAATGCCAATATACCGGGTACAAAGAAATAGGGTCTGAAAGTCATCGGCTTAAATACATAGCCCAAAACAATCCAGGACATAAAATACCCTGTAACAGAACACGTTGTCATGACAGTACTGACCCCTTTTTTCTCATTAGGACCGGAATAAAATGACAACAGCCGAAGCAGCGTGCTCCAGAACATACTTTGGCAAAATCCATTTAATCCCCACATTATAAGAAATGCCGTACCACTGCTTTGCAAGCCAAGGGTAACATTGATTACGCCCGTCATAATCAACGCAAGCATGACAAATTTATGAGGAGAAACACGATCCCCTACAATCCCGTTTAACAGTTGCCCTACTGCATATGTACCGAAATACAACGAACTGGCAATCCCCAAATATTCGACAGAAACATTCAGTCCGACAGAAGCTTTATCAAGTACGGTAGAGAGATTCAACCGACACAGATACGCAAACACATACGTCAGCCAACAAAGTGCTAAAACCGCCATCAGGCGTTTATTTTTTCTCATATCTCTTCCTCCAAGAATTGTAAAATTCTCGTAAAAACATTATAACACACTTCCCTGCCGAAACAATGTAAATTTCGAAAAAGTTGAAAGAACAACATTTTCATGCTACAATCAATCATACAACACTCGAAGGAGCGAAATATGGAATTTATTCTCGCAAAAGCCGTTCATCTGGACGAAATGTGCACCATAACAGCGCAGGCCAAGGCCCAGCTGAAAGCCCTTGGTCTCGACCAATGGCAAAAGGGATATCCATCCAGAGAAGTATGGGAAACGGATATCGCCTCCGGAAACGCATGGGTCGCAATCGAAAATAATACCGTTTTAGGTGCATTTGCATTCCAGACCACCCCTGATGTTTCTTACTGCAAAATCGATGGTGCATGGCTGACTGATACTCCCTATGCATCCATGCACAGGGTCTGTGTTGCAGACCACAGCAAGGGAAAAGGCGTTGCAGGACAAATGTTTTTATTCGGTACGCAAATGGCAAAACAGATGGGATTCCACTCCATACGTATTGACACGCACCCAGGTAATTTTCCGATGCAGCGTGCATTGGAAAAAGCAGGATTTCTCCCTTGCGGCTCAATTTTTCTCAAAGGTGGCTGTGAAGACGGAGACCTGCGCATTGCTTTCGAAAAATTATTAGACTGAATTCCAAAGGACTCGAATATGTTACTTCAAGCAGAACATCTCTCCATCAATTTCGGAGACCGACAATTACTGAATGACGTAAATTTTTATTTGGATGACGGCGACAAAGTCGGTGTCATCGGCATAAACGGCACAGGCAAGTCCACCTTTTTGAAAGTTCTGGCAGGTGCTGCGGAAGCCGACAGCGGACGTATAGTCCGCGCACCCAATCTGCAAATCAGTTACCTGTCCCAAAACGATAATATGGACGAAGAACTTACCATTCTGGAACAGGTATTTGCAAGTCTCTCCGACGATATCCGTATGATTCATGAATATGAAGCCAAAACCATGCTCAATAAGCTTGGACTGACAGACTATGCCCAAAAAATCGGGACACTCTCCGGCGGGCAGCGTAAAATCGTCGCATTGGTAACCGCACTGATACATCCGGCAGATATTTTGATTTTGGACGAACCTACCAACCATCTGGACAGTGAGATGGTTGCCTGGCTGGAAGAATGGCTGAAAGCATTCCGCGGTGGTTTGATTATGGTCACCCATGACCGATATTTTTTGGAACGTGTCTGCAACCATATCACCGAGCTTTCCAGAGGCAAGCTGTACCATTATGAAGCAAACTATTCCAAATATTTGGAACTGAAAGAACAACGTGCGGAAATGGCAGAGGCATCCGAACGAAAGCGTCAGTCCATTTTGCGAGTGGAGCGAGAATGGATTATGCGAGGCTGCAGAGCCCGAACAACAAAATCCAAAGAACGTGTGCAGCGATATGAGGATTTATTGAACCGAGAAGCACCCGAAACAGACGACACCATCAAAATCACCGCTGCCACCACTCGATTGGGTAGAAAAACAATCGAGTTGGATCATGTATCTAAGAGCTATGACGAACGAACCATCATCAGTGATTTCTCGTATAATCTGCTGCGTACCGACAGAATCGGGATCGTGGGCCGAAACGGCGCCGGTAAGTCCACACTGCTGCATATGATTGCAGGGATACTGCAGCCCGACAGCGGCACCGTAGATATTGGCTCCACAGTGAAAATCGGCCACTTTTCTCAGACAGGACGAGAGCTTGACCTCAACCAGCGCGTATATGATTTCATCCATGAGATTGCAAGTGAGGTCCGTTCCTCAGAAGGCGTACTATCCGCAAAACAGATGATGGAACGCTTCATGTTCCCTTCCGAGCTGCAAAGACAGCCCATTGGAAAACTATCCGGCGGTGAACGAAGAAGACTGTATCTGCTGTCCGTTTTGATGGAAGCCCCCAATGTCCTTCTATTGGACGAACCTACCAATGATTTGGATGTCATGACGCTGTCTATCCTGGAAGATTACCTGCAGGATTTTGCAGGCCCAATCATCATGGTCTCTCACGACCGCTTCTTTTTAGATAAGCTGTCCGAATCGATTTTCGAGGTTCGCGGTGACGGACAGGTTTTACAGTACACCGGTAACTGGAGTGACTGGGCCGCCAAACGAACTATAGACACTCCTTTGCCCAAGGTAGAAAAGCCAAAACATGTGCAGCCTCGACCCAAAGAAAAGAAGCTAAAATTCACCTTCAAAGAAGAACGGGAGTTCCAAACCATCGACGATGATATTGCAGCCTTGGAGGCGCTTATAGAAGAAAACGGAAAAGAGCAATCCAAATACTGTACAGACTATGTAAAGCTGCAGGAACTACAGGAAAAACAATCTGAACTGGAAACGCAGCTTGAAGAAAAAACAGAGCGTTGGTTCTACCTGAACGATTTAAAAGAGCGCATTGATGCACAAGGCAAATAAAAAAAGCAGAAACCGAAAATCGGTTTCTGCTTTTTTATTACAATTTCAAATCAAGCGTTTTCCCAGTTGTGCCAAACGTTCTGAACGTCGTCGTTGTCTTCAAACATGTCCAGCATCTTGGTCAGGTTCTTAACGTCACCTTCGTCTGTAACGGTAATGTAGTTCTGGGGAACCATTTCCACCTGTGCGGAAACGAACTTGTAGCCTGCTGCTTCCAGTGCGTTGTAAACTTCCTGGAATGCGTCGGGATCGGTGTAAATTTCGTAAATTTCGCCGTCCTTCTGCATGTCGTCAGCGCCTGCTTCCAGTGCGTCCATCATAACAGTGTCTTCATCCAGTTCTTCGTCTTCGTCATTGATGACGATAACGCCCTTCTTATCAAAAGACCAGGATACGCAGCCTGCTGCACCCATGTTGCCGCCGTACTTATCGAAGTAGTGACGAACATCACCTGCGGTACGGTTGCGGTTATCGGTCATGCAGTCAACAATAATTGCGACGCCGCAGGGGCCGTAGCCTTCGTATACAACGGTTTCGTAGTTATCGGTATTGCCTGCACCCAGAGCCTTATCAATTGCTCTCTTGATATTGTCATTGGGCATGTTGGCAGCCTTAGCCTTAGCAACAACCTGTGCCAGGCTGGAGTTATTGGCAGGATCGCCGCTGCCGCCCTGTTTTACAGCAACAATGATTTCACGTGCGATTTTGGTGAACACCTGCGCACGCTTTGCGTCAGCTGCACCCTTGGTTTTCTGTATATTATGCCATTTGGAATGTCCGGACATTTTTATACCCCCTCTAAAATTGCCATAATATATTACCACAGGCCTG
>JAFQPT010000003.1 GCA_017411665.1 Oscillospiraceae bacterium
AGGTGCATGAAAAGTAACGCCAACCGCACGGTAGCGTTACTTTTTTATTACCTATATTTTATTCTGCTATCTGAAGGGATCTCTGGCGAATCATCATCTTCTATACTCTTTGCATCTTTGAATGGGTCTTCGTACTCTTTGAAACTCAGTTGATCCATCATTTGATCTTCCATCTCTTGATTTCGGATATACTCCTCTATTGCCTTTTTGTTGCCTCCTACGGTACTTACATAGTAGCCTTTCGCCCAAAATACTCTTCGACCATACTTATACTTCATATTAGCATGTCTTTCGAATATCATCAAAGTACTCTTTCCTTTTAAGTATCCCACAAAATCCGACACTGCCAGTTTTGGTGGAATACTCACAAGCATATGAATATGGTCTGGCATTGCATGAGCTTCTATAATCTCTACTTTTTTGTACTCGCACAGTTTTCTGAGAATTATCCCAATATCCTTTCTCAACTCCTTATAAATCACCTTTCTGCGATACTTTGGCACCAGTACTATGTGATATTGACACTTCCATTTTGTGTGTGATAAACTTCTTTCGTCCTTCATGGATTGACCTCCTTTGGTGTTTTGTGCGGTTGGCGTTACCCGCATTTAGCTTACCAAAGGAGGTCTTTTATTTCCTCATCATCGCCATCGCTTCTTTTATTCCACACGCATAGCGTGTGGTTGTTTGTAAGCAAATCAAAAAGGACGTTCACTTGAACGTCCTTTTTCTTATTTGAGCATTCGGCAAAATCAGAGAAACATCCAATTTCAGAATAAGGAGTTCTTTGTTTTTCCTTCTGTTTTTCTTGAGTCTGTGTTTTCTCCGTGCTATACTGATTGTATCAAACCGAGAAAGTTGGCGATTCCATGAAACGAGTCATCGCATTATTGCTGACACTGGTTCTTTGCATTTCCCTGTGCGCTTGCGGCGGCGGTGCCAAAGAGCCCGAACCCACTCCCATTCCGACACCTACTCCCGTTCCGACTCCCAGCCCCGAAGAGCTGGCTGCACAATACGATGCCGAGATGGCTGCCGTAATCGGCAGTGATGACCGCGCTCCGCTGAGCGCAGGCAAAGCCGTCACCTACTGGGTCAATTTGGATGGCGTCGGTATTTACAATAAGAAATGTCTGACTGATAAGTGGATTGCCGAATCCCCCGATGAAGCAAAGTACGTCATTCATTGTACGGAATCAACCTCCAATGTGGGCTTCTATATCGGCTCTCTTGGCGGCAATGCATACAAGCGCTATGTGAGAGTTGAAATTAAGAATTCCGTATCGGGAGACACCCTGTATGAAGAGCGCTTCGCCGGTGGAGAGCCTCCCGAAAGCATCACAGATGATTCTCAGCGTTACGGCAGCTATCCCGATGAAGAAGTCATCGCCCAGTGGATCGCTTCTGCGCTCGATGCTTGCACTGCGGAAGCATATAGCGCCGCACTCCGCGATGCCGCCATCCTTTTGGATTACACCAATTACAGAAAGGAAGGGCTGAAGCAGTCTCTGATTTCCGCGCACGGCTATGCACCGGACGAAGCCGATTATGCCGCAAATTACTGCGAAGCCGACTGGGGCGAACAGGCATTTGAATTCGCAAAAAAGCTCCTTGACTCCAATGACTATACCCGCAGCCAGCTGTTTGAGCAGCTGACCGTGCATCGTTTGTATACCGAAGAGGAAGCCAATGCCGCTCTGGATCGTCTGAACGTTGACTGGGATGTGTTGACAGACAAAGTACTCGAAGAAATCTTAGAAAAAGACTACTACTCCGAAGCTTCTTTGATTGACTACCTCACAACACGCAAAGACTTCACCGTGGCAGAAGCCAAGGACGCAATTGCAAGTTGCAACATTGACTGGAATGAACAGGCAATGAGATGTGCAGACGATCTTCTCCACGGCAAATACGGGCTCGGATACACTCCTGAGACTCTGGTTTATTGGATGTATGAAACCATCGAGATGGGTGGCGAAGGCTTCACAGCGGAACAGGCACAGTATGCGGCAGATCACATCAAGACTGACTGGAACGAACAAGCTGCAAAAGCACTTGCCAACTGGGTATCCTATTATGAAGACGGCTATTGGGACGAAAGTCTCTACGGCCCCTACAGCCAAGAAACCGTAATCTGGTGTATGACCGAAATCGACGGATTTACCAAAGAACAGGTAGAATACGCTCTGACAATTGTTACCCTGCCTTAAATCATATCAATTGAATATACAACAGCGGACAGAAGTTTCTGTCCGCTGTTATTCTTCCTCTTCTATATATTCCATGATATCGGAAACTTGACATTTCAGTATTTTACAGAACGTATCGATTGTATGTGTGCTGACACTTTCGTTTCGCTTGAGTCTGGTGATTTGCGCAGGACTGACTCCATACTTTTTAATCAGCGCATACTGCGTAATTCCTCTTTCTTTCATCGTATTCCACAAATTATCGTATGAAATCATAACACCCAAGCCTCACTTTCTACTTGCATGTTAACCGAATGTGATGTATATTAACATTAACCAATATCGGTTAATGTTAGGAGGAAAAGATATGAAAAAATTAGTCTCATTACTGTTGACATTGTCTATGCTATTTGCACTGTGTGCTTGCGGTGGCAGTACTGTCAAAGAACTCCCTGCAACCATCATCGACAACGAAGGAAACACCGTCGAAATGACTCACGATGAACTCTTACAGGTAAATAAGGATAATCAGCTGAAATTTGAAAAACTCTATGGAGGCGCTGATATTACATTTATCGGAACAGTGAAAAACATCAAAACCGAGATTTACGCTGCTGCAACCGGAGTTTTGAGTAGCATTTGCTGGGACGAAATATATTTCGAAGAAGGTTGGAAGGTCCTCGTTCATCATGGTTCCTACGATGACATTTTGATGCAACTAAGTGCTGGCGATAAACTTCAAGTAGAATCTCAGATTTACTATGCGTTTATTAGTGTCGAAATCACTGGATGTGATGAATACGGAAGCAAAGGAAATGACGGACTGAAAATGCCTATTCTTACTCTCGTAAACTAAGGTTTATCAAAATTTCTATTTAGATTAAAAAAACACCCCGACAATGTCGGGGTGTTTTTTATTAATCGTTCAGCTTCTTACAGATTGAAGTATCTTTCTGCGTTCTTGACGGAGATGCCTTCGATGATGGTCTTCAGTGCCTTTTCGTCGTTTGCAAATTCGCCATTTTCTACCCAGTTTCCTACCAGCTCGCACAGAATGCGGCGGAAGTATTCATGACGGGTGTAGGACAGGAAGCTGCGGGAGTCGGTGAGCATACCAACAAAGCCTGCCAGATAGCCTTCGTTTGCCAGGCTGACCATCTGGTCGATCATGCCCTGCTTGTGGTCATTGAACCACCATGCGCTGCCGTGCTGCATCTTGCTGACTGCAGTGCCGTTCTGGAAGCCGCCCATAACGGTTTCGATGGCTGCGTTGTCATTGGGATTCAAGGAGTAAATAATGGTCTTGGGCAGTTCGTCGGTTTCGTCCAGCGCGCCCAGGAATGCTGCCAGTTCACGGATGGAAGCGTTGTCGCCAATGGAGTCCACACCGCAGTCGGGACCCAGCTTGCGGAACAGTCGCTTGGAGTTATCACGGATGACACCAAAGTGCAGCTGCATAACCAGACCGTGGCGAGCATATTCCTTTGCCATAGCCAGCATCAGAGCGGTCTTGAACTGCTTTGCTTCCAGAGCGGTGGGCATTTCACCTGCCAGACGCTTTGCGAAGATTGCTTCTACTTCCGCATCGGTTGCGGGAGCATAGGGAACAGCGTCTACACCGTGGTCGGTGACGCGGCAGCCGCTTTCTACGAAGAATTCCAGCTTTTCCTTCAGAACTTCAACCAGCTTGCTGTAGCTGTCGATGTCGCCCAGCTTTGCCAGATAATCCAGATAGTCGGGCTTTTCCAGCGCAACAGCCTTGTCGGGGCGGTAGGAAGGCAGAACCTTCACGGAGAAGCCTTCTTCTGCCAGCTTGCGGTGCCATTCCAGAGTGTCAGCGGGGTCGTCGGTGGTGCACAGTGCCTTGACGTTGGAGTTGATGATCAGATTACGTGCGGACATGCCGGGTTCCTGCAGCTTTGCGTTGCACAGGTTCCAGACTTCTTCCGCAGTGTCGCCATTCAGAGCGCCTTCGTAGCCGAAGTAGTTGCGCAGCTCCAGGTGGCTCCAGTGATACAGGGGGTTGCCGATTGCCAGACCGATGGTTTCTGCCCATTTCTGGAACTTTTCACGGTCGGTTGCATCGCCGGTAACGTACTTTTCGTCTACGCCTGCAGAGCGCATCAGACGCCACTTGTAGTGGTCAGCGCCCAGCCATACCTGAGTAATGTTTTCGAACTTTCTGTCTTCATAGATTTCCTGAGGAACCAGATGGCAGTGATAGTCGATAATGGGCATGGGTTCAGCGTAGTCGTGGTACAGGTGCTTTGCTGTCTCGGTGGACAGCAGGAAATCGCGATCAATAAAAGCCTTCATAGCTTATGCCTCCGCCAGATATTTCTTCAGAGTTGCACGAACAGCGCCCTTGCCTGCAATCAGTTCTACGAAGTACTGGCAAACCAGATCTGCCAGACCTGCTTCGATCAGGTCAACACCGAAGATGGTGGTGTTGCGCAGGATGCCTTCCAGCCTTGCCTTTGCTTCTGCTGCGGAAACAGCTTCGCCTACCTTGAAGTCAGCAACGTAGGGACGTGCGGTATCCAGCAGGGGGTCGGGAGAAGGTTCGAATGCGTTGCCTTCATCGTCGATTGCCATCAGATAGCGCAGCCAGCCTGCGTGAACCATGGGAATCAGCTTCAGATCGCTGACGTTCAGAGTTTCGGAAGCCTGATATGCCTTGATGGTTTCGCCAAAGCGGATGGACAGCTTCTGAGAAGTGTCGGTAGCGATACGCTGAGGAGTGTCGGGCAGGAAGGGGTTGGGGATACGAACATTGACAACGGTGTTGATGAAGTCAATGGGCTTGATGATGCCGGGGTCGGTAACGACGGGCAGACCTTCCTTATAGCCGATGACGTTGACCAGCTTGTTCAGGTCTTCGTCCTGCATTTCCTTCCAGATACGGTCAAAGCCCAGCAGGCAGCCGTAAACAGCCAGAGTGGTGTGCAGGGGGTTCAGACAGGTGCAAACCTTCATGCGTTCTACCTGGTCAACGGTTTCACGTGCGGTGAAGTAGATGCCTGCCTTTTCCAGTGCGGGACGGCCGTTGGGGAAGTTATCTTCGATAACCAGATATTCGCTTTCTTCTGCGTTGACAAAAGGAGTGCCTGCTGCCAGACCGTCAGCTTCCAACATAGCGGAAACGGAAGCATCGGGGCCCGGAGTGATCTTGTCGATCATGGACCAGGGGAAGGAAACCTTGCCGGATTCCAGAACGTAAGCAGCAAAGCCTGCGTCGGTCAGACCTGCTTCGCTCCATGCCTGTGCAAATCCGCCCACTGCTTCCTTCAGCTTATCGCCGTTGTGGGAGCAGTTGTCCATGGATACCATTGCTACGGGAGCAGCGCCTGCCTGGTAACGTGCGTACAGCAGAGCGGTCAGCTTGCCCATGTAGCTCTTTGCGCCTGCGGGACCTGCTGCCAGGTCAGCAGCGATGTCGGGCAGAATTTCGCCCTTGCCGTCGCGCAGTGCGTAGCCCTTTTCTGTGATGGTAAAGCTTACCATCTGCAGGGAGGGATTGACGAAGATTTCCTGCAGGCGTGCTTCGCCGCCGTACAGGTAAACGGTTTCTGCGATGGAACCGACAACAGCCTTTTCCACCTGACCGTCGGAGCGCAGAGTGACCTTGATGACGTAGTTGTCGCTGGTCATGGGCTTCTTTTCGCGGCGTTCTGCTGCGATGATGCCGATGTCGGTCAGACCTGCATCCAGCATACGCTGTGCAGCGTCAGCCTGGAATGCCTTGAAGATGTTGCCTGCGCCGAAGTGCAGCCAGTTGGGATTTGCCATAGTCTTTGCGACCATAGCGGGACGATCATATGCGGGAAGACGGTAGCCCTTTTCTTCCCATTCAGCACGGTTGAGCATGCCCTGTTCGTTGAGAATCATAGTTGTTTCCTCCTTACTTGCCGGCCAGCTTGTCCAGCATATCCCAAACACCCAGCATGTACATGATGCCCAATGCGCGGTCATACAGACCGTAGCCGGGACGGACGTTGCCGGGGCCTTCATCCCACAGATGACGGCCGTGGTCGGGACGGATGTAGCCTTCG